>NZ_DBNGPQ010000123.1:0-60122 GCF_057122925.1 Umezawaea sp.
CGAACGGCGCCAACGCCCGCTCGCACTCCGCCATCCGCTCCGCGAACACCGCCGACGACTCCAGCAGCTCCACACCCATGCCGACCCACTGCGAACCCTGACCGGGGAACACGAACACCACCCGGCCGTCGGCTCCCACCGGGCCACCGGCGAGCACGGCGCCGTCGGCGGGCACGCCACCGTCGGCGAGGACGTCCAACCGTGCGGCGAAGTCCGCCGCGTCCCGCCCGACCACGACGGCCCGGTGCTCGAACGCGGACCGGGTGCCCGCCAGCGCGGCGGCCACGTCCGCGGCCCGCACGTCGCCGTGCCCGGCCAGCCAGGTGGACAGCCCGGCGGCCTGGGCGCGCAGCGCGGCACCGGACCGGGCGGACAGCACCCACGGCACGACGCCGTCGGCCTCGACGACCTCGGCGGGCGCGGCGGCCGGGGCCTCCTCCAGGATGACGTGGGCGTTGGTGCCGCTGATCCCGAAGGCGGACACGCCCGCGCGGCGCGGCCGGTCGGACGCGGGCCAGGCGCGGGCCTCCGTCAGCAGCCGGACCTCACCGGCCGACCAGTCGACGAACGGCGAGGGCTGCTCGGCGTGCAGGGTGCGCGGCAGCAGCTCGTGCCGCATCGCCTGCACGACCTTGATCACGCCGCCGATGCCCGCGGCGGCGGAGGTGTGGCCGATGTTGGACTTGAGCGAGCCGAGCCACAGTGGACGGTCGGCCTCCCGGTTGGCGCCGTACTCCGCGAGCAGCGCCCCGGCCTCGATCGGGTCGCCCAGCCGGGTGCCGGTGCCGTGCGCCTCCACGGCGTCCACGTCGATCGGCGCGAGTTCGGCGGCGGCCAGCGCGTCGCGGATGACCTCGCGCTGCGCGGTGGCGTTCGGGGCGGACAGGCCGTTGCTGGCGCCGTCCTGGTTGACCGCGCTCGACCGCAGCACGGCGAGGACGCGCCTGCCGTTGCGCACGGCGTCGGACAGCCGTTCCAGCAGCACGATCCCGACGCCCTCGGACCAGCCGGTGCCGTCGGCGTCCGCGCCGAACGCCTTGCAGCGCCCGTCCGGGGCCAGGCCGCCCTGCTGGCTGAAGGACACGAAGGGATCGGGCACGGGCATGACCGTGACGCCGCCCGCGAGCGCGAGGGTGCAGTCCCCCGCGCGCAGCGCGCGGGCCGCGAGGTGCAGGGCCACCAGCGACGACGAGCACGCCGTGTTCACGGTGATCGCCGGGCCGCGCAGCCCGAGCGTGTAGGAGACCCGGCCGGACACGACGCTGGTGTGCGTCCCGGTGTCCAGGAACCCCTCCGCGCCGGACGGGACGTCGAACACCGGGGAGCCGTAGTCGTTGGCGATGGCGCCGACGAAGACGCCGGTCCGGCTGTCGCGCAACGACGACGGCGCGATCCCGGCGCGTTCCACGGCCTCCCAGGAGGTTTCCAGCACCAGCCGCTGCTGCGGGTCCATCGCCAGGGCCTCGTTCGGGGACACGCCGAAGAACCCGGCGTCGAAGTCGCCCGCGTCGTCGAGGAAACCGCCCTCGCGGCAGAAGGTCTTGCCGGGCACCGGAGCGCCGGGCCGGTAGAGGTCGGCGGTGTTCCAGCCGCGGTCCCCCGGCCACTCCGCGATCACGTCGCGGCCCTCGGCGAGCAGGTCCCACAGGTCTTCCGGGGAGCGAACCCCACCGGGGTAGCGGCAGCTCATCGCGACGATCGCGATCGGCTCCCCCGCCTTGGCCTCCAGGTCGCGCACCTGGGTGCGGGCGTCGGCCAGCTCCCCCATCGCGCGACGCAGGTACCCGAGCAGCTTCTCGTCCTCGGCCATGTGATCAGACCGTCCCGAAGTGGTCGCCCGCGCGCCGTGACCCGTGCCAGAACATTGGTTACCCCGTCTTCGACTTCCGCGCAGAACTCGGCGGCCCTCCCGGACCCAGCCCAAGCTAAGAAGTGCGCATAGCGCGGAAATATCGCCCTTCACCAGCGACAACACATCGGGGTGCGGCGCTATCGGGACGATAGTGCCGATGCCCGATCATCAGGACCGAGGTCACCCGAACGACCGGGACGCCGCGCGGACGTGGGAACGCGGCGCGGGGCGACCGGGCGTGACGATCCGGCGCGGGCCGCCTCGGGGACCGGTCCGGGAGGAATCACATGAGCACGCAAGGAACGACGCCGCAGTACCCCGTCGGCGACACCAGCAGGTTGACCGCGGACCCGTGGTACGGCGAGGCCCGCGACGAGGCCCCGGTGGCGAGGGTGCGGATGCCCTACGGCGGCGAGGCGTGGCTGGCGGTGCGGCACTCGTCGGTGCGCACGGCCCAGTCCGACCCCAGGTTCAGCCGCGCGGCCTCGGCCGAGCTGGGCGAGGCGGCACCGCGCATGGTGCCGGGCACGCCGCCCGTGGGCTCGGTGCTGACCATGGACGGCGCCGACCACACCAGGGTGCGCAGGTTCATGGCCAAGGCGTTCACCGTGCGCCGCATCGAGAAGCTGCGGCCTCGGGTGCAGGAGATCGTCGACGGGCTGCTGGACGAGATGGTCGCGCACGGCTCGCCCGCCGACCTGAAGAAGTTCGTCGCGGAACCCCTGCCGGTCATGGTGATCTGCGAGGTGCTGGGCATCCCGGTCGACGAGCGCGCCGACTTCCGCGTGCTCACCGAGACCATCATGTCCGGGGTGTTCACCTCGGACGAGGCGCAGGCGTCGATCGCCCAGTTCCTGAACTACCTCAACGGTTTGGTGGCGGCCAAGCGCGCGGAGCCCGGCGAGGACGTGCTCAGCACGCTGGTCACGGCGGTGGACGGCGAGGACCGGCTCAGCGAGATCGAGCTGGCGTCGCTCGCGGTGGCGCTGCTGGTCGGCGGGCACGAGACGATCCTCAACACCGTCCTCAACTTCACCTACACGCTGCTGACCAACCCGGACGAGCTGGCGAAGCTGCGCGCCCGCCCGGAGCTGATCAACCAGGCGGTGGAGGAGCTGCTGCGGCACGTCCCGATCAACTCCGGCGGCGCGTTCGGCACGGTCGCCACGGAGGACGTGGAGTTCGGCGACGTGACCGTGCGCGCGGGCGAGACGCTGGTGGCCGACATCGCCTCGGCCAACCGCGACGCGAGCGTGTTCCCCGACGCGGACGTGCTGGACCTGGACCGGAAGAACATCCAGCACCTGACGTTCGGCTTCGGGCCGCACCACTGCATCGGCGCGCAACTGGCCAGGGTGGACCTCCAGGTCACCCTCGGCACGCTGCTGCGCCGCTTCCCCGACCTGCGGCTCGCCGTGGCGCCGGAGGAGGTCCAGTGGCGCGAGGGCGTGCTCATCCGCGGTGTGGAGGCGCTTCCCGTGACCTGGTGAGCGTTCGGCGCACCCCCGGTTCGACGACGTACCCTCCCGGTCGGACGTGATCACGGTGCACCCGGTCTCATGACAGCCCCGGCCACCGGTACGGGCCCCGCACGCCGCCCGCCGAGATCACGGTCGACAGCACGTCCTCGGCCAGGCGGTCGAGCGGCTGCCACCGGACCGGCAACCGGCACCACCTGGCCGACCTGGACAACGGGTGCCGTTCGTGCACGGGCCACCACCTCCGCCGTGAGGACCGCCGTCGCGGCCGCCACGAGGCGCGCCGTGAGCCGCGGGGCTGCCGCGGCGAGGACCGGAGGACCGACGGAGGGGGCGGGGCCGCTGGCCCCGCCCCCTTCCGCGTCCTCAGGTCACCAGGTGATGGGCAGTTCCACGACGCTGCGCATGAACGTCCCGGTGCGCCACTTCAGCTCCTCCTCGGGCACGGCGATCCGCAGGTCCGGGAAGCGCTCCAGCAGCGTCTCCAGCGCGATCTGCATCTCCATCCGCGCCAGCGCGGCGCCGAGGCAGTGGTGGGGGCCGTGGCCGAACCCCACGTGCGGGCCGGGGTGGCGGGTCAGGTCCAGCTCGTCCGCCCGCTCGAACACGTCCTCGTCGCGGTTGGCCGAACCGAGCGACGCCACCACCGGTTCCCCGGCGCGGACCAGCACACCGCCGACCTCGACGTCGACCAGCGCGTAGCGGGCCAGGACGGGGCCGAGGCCGAGCGGGATGTACCGCATCAGCTCCTCGACGGCCTGCGGCACCAGCTCCGGGTCCGCCCGCAGTCGCGCCAGCTCCTCGGGGTGGCGCAGCAGGGTGTAGACGAAGTTGGGGATCTGGCTGGTGATGTTCTCGTGCCCGGCGCCCAGCAGCACGATCGCCAGGCTGAGGATCTCGTCGGCGGTGAACCGGTCGTCCTGGTCGCGGGCGAGGACGAGACCGCTGAGCAGGTCGTCGGCGGGCTCCTCCTGGCGCTGCCGCAGCAGTTCCGACATGTACCCCACGAGGCTGCCCAGGCGCTGCTGGGTCTCCGCCTCGCTCAGGGTGGTCGCCGACGCGAACACCTCCGACCAGTCGAGGAACTGGTGCTGGTCGGCCACGGGCACGCCGAGCATCGTGCAGATCATCGTGACGGGCAGCGGTGACGCGAAGTTCTCGATGAGGTCGACCGGTGAGCCGTGCTCGACCATCCGGTCCACCAGGTCGTTCGCGACCTGCTTGGCCTTGGGGCGCAACCGTTCCACGTTGCGGTGGGTGAACGCCTTGCCCGCCAGCCTGCGGACGCGCGAGTGCTCCGGCGGGTCCATCGACAGGATCACGCCGGGGCCGACGGTCTGCGGTGACGTGCGCGGCTCCGCAAGACCGGCCGCCGCCGCGGCGGCGCGGCTGAACCGCTGGTCCCCCAGCACGAACCGGACGTCCTCGTGACGGGAGGCGAGCCAGCCGTCCTCGCCGTACGGCATCGTGACCCGGACCAGGGTCCGGCCCGCGCGCGCCGTCGCGTAGCGCTCGTCCAGCTCCAGGTCTTCGGCGCGGTTGAAGGGATAGCCGACCGGCTCGGCCCGAGTGGTGTCCACGGTGTCCTCTCCCAGGTGCTCGCCGGGCCGGGCGGGCGCAACAGGTGGCCCGGCCTGCCGGTCGGGAAGGCTAACCACCCGCCATAGCGCCGATCTAGCGGCGGCGGCGAGGCCTCCACGCTATCGGGACGCTAGCGGCCGTGACCGACGATGGCCCCCGAACACCCCGATCCACGAGCAGGAGGTCCCGTGACGGCCGCGGCACACGAGGAGGCTCGTCCGCTCGTCGTCGTCGGCGCGGGCGTGATGGGCACCGGCATCACCACGCTGGCCCTGGTGCACGGCGTCCCCGTGACGCTCGTGGACGTGGACCGCGCCGTGCTGGACCGCGCCGAGACCGCGATCACCCGCAACCTGCGGACCGCGACACTGCTCGGCGCCGCCCCGTCCGACACGACACCGGGGCCGCTCACCACTGTCACCTCACTGGCGGACGCCCTCTCCGGCCCGGCCCCGGTAGCCGTGATCGAGGCCGTCGTCGAGGACCCGGCGACGAAGGCCGCCGTGCTGGCCCAGGTGTCCTCGGCCGTGTCGGCGGGCACCCCGATCATCTCCAACACCTCGTCGATCCCCGTCGACGAACTGGCCGCCGCCGTGACGCGTCCGGCGGACCTGCTGGGCACCCACTTCATGAACCCGGCCTACCTCATCACCACCGTCGAGGTCGTCCCCGGCCCGCGCACCGCCGCGGACGTGGTCTCGTCGGCGAAGAAGCTCCTCGGTGAACTGCGCCGCACACCGATCGTCGTGCGCGACTCGCCGGGGTTCGTCACCAGCAGGCTCCTGCACCCGATGATCAACGACGCCGCCCGCCTGGTGCAGGAGGGCGTCGCGTCCGCCGAGGACGTCGACGCGCTCATGCGCGGCTGCCTCGGCCACCCCACCGGCCCGCTGCGCACGGCCGACCTCATCGGCATCGACAACCTCGTCGACGCGCTGGACGTGCTGCACCGCCGCATCGGCGACGAGCGCAGCCGCCCGTGCGAACTGCTGCTGGAGAAGGTCCGCGACGGCCACCACGGCCGCAAGAGCGGTCGCGGTTTCTACGACTACGAAGAGGCGCAACCATGACGGTCTCGGCCACCCCGGACACCATCGAGCAGGAGCTGATCGACTTCCTGGAGACCCGCACGAAAGCGGGCTGGACGGCCACGCGCGACCTGTTCGGCGAGGGCGGGCTGTCGTCGCTGTTCGCGATGGAACTGGTGGTGCACCTGGAGCAGCGCTACGGCGTCACCGTCTCCGGGGCGAACCTGAAGCTCGCGAACTTCCGCACGGTGAAGGCGATGGTGGAGCTGGTCGTCCGCCTCCGCGACGAAGCCTGAGAGGCGGGGACGGCCGTCGCGGTGCGCGAGACCGGCGGCTCGTGAGCTCCGAGCGCTAACGAAGCGGGCTTCCGCTCGATGTACGGGAGGAAGCCCACCGCACCGGAGTCGCCCATGCCCCGCAAGCCCGCCCTCACGTTCGCAGGCGCGTTGCGCATCCTCGGCAAGCACGAGCCCGAGGCGGTGGACAAGCTCGACAAGGTGCTGGGCGGCACCATCCTCGCCGCGGGCGCCGTGGCCGTGGTCGGCGGCGGCGCCGCGCTCGTACCGGCGGCGCTGCTGGCCGCGGTGTGGGGCTGGGTCGACCAGAAGAACGAGGCCACCGGGTTGTTGCGGGGCCTGGTCGGGAAGTTGTCCGACCGGATGGCGGGCACCAGGGGTGTGGCGCGCCGGGACCTGATCACCGCCGCGCACAGCACCATCGTGGCCGCCGCGTTCTTCGAGGCGCTGGAGGAACGGCTCGGCGCCCAGCGGATGCGCGCGCTGGCGGTCACCGACGCGGAACGGCGGCTGCTCACCGGCCTGCGCAAGCGCGCCACGAGGGACTACTACGACGCCCTCTACTGGTCGGCGATCCCGGCTCCGTCACCGTCGTGCGGGTTCCAGGATAACCTGCCCCGCCTGGCCCGCTGGCTCGACGAGGTGATGGCGGAGGCACACGACTTCTTCAGCGGTCTCACCGCCGGGGCGGGCGTCGGCAGGGTGTTCGGTCCGGCCTTCCGCGGCCTGGTCCTGGACGGCTACCAGTCGCACTACCTGGCGCTGGCCGAGAAGGCCCCGGAGTTCGTGTTCTGGGCACTGCTCGGCGAGCACGCCGCCACGAGGCACCACTTCGACACCCTCAACGCCGATGTGCGGGCCGCCTTGGAGTCGCACGGGCAAGCACTCTCCCGGATCCAGGTGCTGCTCGGTCTGCTCTCCGACCGCGGCCTCGACATCGGTCGGCAGCGCGAGGGGCTGCGCAAGGCGAACACGGCCCTGCTCGCCAAGCCCATCGTGCCGAGCGACACCGAGCGCTACGACGCCGACGTCACGTTCCCGACGATCGAACGGGCCTTCGTCACGCCGCACTACCGGATGGCGGCGCACGACAAGGACAGCCGCCCCGCGGACGAGGGCTGGTGGTCGACGCGGCCGGTCGCGCAGGACCTGGAACTGATGCTCGCCGCGCACTTCACCTCGGCCGACTCCACATCGGTGCCGATGCTGCTGCTGGGGCACCCCGGTGCGGGGAAGTCGATCCTCACCAAGGTCCTCGCCGCCCAGCTTCCACCGGAGGAGTACACCGTCGTCCGCGTGCCGCTGCGCGGTGTGTCGGCGGGCGCCCCGATCCCCGACCAGATCCAGCAGGCCCTGGACATCGCGAGCAACAACCGGCTGGGGTGGCAGGCGCTGTCCGACCACGCCGACACCGTGCTGGTGGTCCTGCTGGACGGACTGGACGAGTTGTTGCAGGCCGCCGACTTCGACCGCAGCGGGTACCTGCGGGAGGTCATGGAGTTCCAGCGGATCGAAGGCGAGCAGAACCGACCGGTGGCGGTCGTCGTGACGTCCCGGACCGTGGTGGCCGACCGGGTGGACGTGCCGCCCGGCGCGACCGTGGTCAAACTCGGCGAGTTCGACGACGACCAGGTCACCGCCTGGCTGGACGAGTGGCGCGCCACGAACCTCCAGGCGATCCGGTCGGGGGCGGTGCGCGAGCTGACCGCCGCCGAAGCGCTGCACCAGGCCGACCTGGTCAGACAGCCCCTGCTTCTGCTCATGCTCGCCCTGTACGCCGCCAATCCCAGGGCGCCGCAGCTCGACGCGGGCCTGTCGAAGTCGGACCTCTACGAGCGGATCTTCGACAGCTTCGCCCGACGTGAGGTGCGCAAGCACGCGGTGGGCCGGTTGCGCGGCCAGGAGTTGCAGCGCCGCGTGTCGGACCAGGTGTTCCGGCTGGCGGTCGCGGCGCTGTCCATGTTCAACCGCGGCGTGCAGAGCGTGCGGGAGACGGACCTGCGGTCCGACCTCGCGGCGCTCACCGGACGGGACAACCTCCCGGACGACGAAGGTGCCAGGCTGCTCGGCGAGTTCTTCTTCGTCCACGCGCCGGAGGCGACGACGCGGACGAAGGAGCGCGCCTACGAGTTCCTGCACGCCACCTTCGGCGAGTACCTGGTGGCGCGGCACGTCGTGGACGAACTGGCGGGCCTGGCCAACGCCGCCTACGGTGGCCGCTACCAGGACCGCGCTCCCAACGACGAGGTGCTGTTCGCCCTGCTCTCGCACCACGCACTGGCCGAGCGGCGGTCCATCGGCGACTTCGCGAAGGAGATCTTCGCCGCGATGCCGTCGGACGAGCAGGACGACGTCCGCCGGGCGCTGGTGGACCTGCTCCAGTCGTTCCGACAGCGGCGACGGTCGACGGAGTTCGACACCTACCGCCCGACACCGCTCGACTTCGTCCGCCAACTCGCGGCCTACTCGGCGAACCTGACCACGCTGTCGATCCTGTTCAGCGATCCCGAGACCGGGTTCCGACTGGTGGGCGCGTTCGGCGACGACGACACCGAGGCCACGGCGAACTGGCGGTCGACGCTGTCGCTGTGGCGGTCCGGTCTGGACCACGACAGCTGGCGAGCGCTGCTGTCCTCGTTGAACCTGGAGGGCGCCGCACTGGTCGACCGCGCACCGGAGTTCATCTCGTTCGACATGCGCGGTGCGGACGAGTACTGGACCGCCAGGGTCGGCGGGGACGACGCGCACGCCTCTCGGATCCGCCGTGGCATCGCCCTGGTCGACAGCTCGGTGTTCTACAACCAGGGTCCGGACTGGGCTGACGAGACGCTCACGTGGGTGCAAGCCCAGGTGTTCTCCCCCGTGGGCACGGATCACCTGCCAGAACTGGTCGCCCCACCGGAGAACACCCACTACGCGGACGTCGAGGCCGTGGGCGACGCGCTGGTCGTCCTCCTGCGCACGCGTACCCGCACGCTCTCCCAGGAGTTCGTCGTCAAGGCGGTGCAGACCCTCGCCCACTACCCGGACACCTTCGACATCAGCCCGAGGACGGTGCTGGCCATCGCCTACGTTCACCCGAAGGTGCTGCTGCACACCCCGAGGTTCCAGAACCGGGCGTTCTACGCCGGTGTGCGCGACGCACTCCACCTGGTCCTGGACCACGGCAAGCAGCTCCTCGACCCTGGGCTGCACGCGCAGTGGGACAAGCTGCGGACGCGGCTCCTCGGCAAGGACGTCCCCGAGCGGTACCCCTCGGACCCGTTGAGCGAGGTGTTCAGCCACTTCTGAGCGCCGGTCGCGTGGGGATGGGGGACGGCCGTCCCCCATCCCCCTACGTCGTCTTCCGCCGCACCAGCGTCACCCCGTCCGCCATCGTCAACAGCACGATGTCCACCGACTGGTCGTCGCGGATCAGGGCGTTGACCTTCCGCACCCCCTCGGTGTCCGGATCGGTCACCGACGGGTCGGCGACGCGGCCGAAGAACAGCGTGTTGTCCAGCACCACCAACCCACCCGGCCGCACCAGCCGCAACGCCCGCTCGTAGTACGCGGGGTACCCGGCCTTGTCGGCGTCGACGAACACGAGGTCGAACCCGTCCGCCCCACCGCCCTCCAGCAGGGCGTCCATGGTGGACTCCGCCGGTCCGACCCGGAGGTCGATCAGGTCCTCCACCCCGGCCCGCCGCCAGAACGGGACGCCGATGTCGGCCCACCGCCCGGTGATGTCGCACGTCACCAACCGCCCGGTGGACGGCAGCGCCCTGGCCATGCACAGCGTGCTGTACCCGGTGTAGGTGCCCAGCTCCAGCACGGACCGCGCGCCCAGCAGGCTCACCAGGAGCCCGAGGAACTGGCCCTCCTCGGGCATCACCTGCAACGAGCGGCCGCCCGGCAGTTCCGCCGTCTCCTCCCGCAGCTCGCGGAGGACCTCGTCCTCCCGCAACGACATCTCGCGCACGTACTCGGCCAGCGCCGCCGAGACGTCCACCTGCTCAGCCATGGGCCACCTCCAGGTCGACCGCGTCGAGCGTCACGACCGGCGACGCCTGCCGCGGTTCGGGCAGCAGGTGCAGCCGTAGCACCCCCTCGGCCGCGGTGGACCCGAGCGGGAGGAGGCACGCGCAGGCCTCGTCGTCGAACCCGGCGAACCGGTAGGCGATGTCCATCATGCGGTTGCGGTCGGTCGGCCGGAAGTCCGCCGCCAGGTGCACGCCCGCGCGGGCGGCCCGGTCGACGATCCAGTTGAGCAGCGTGCTGCCCGCGCCGAACGCCACCACCCGGCAGGACGTGGCGAGCAGTTTCAGGTGCCACACCTCGGGCGTCCGGTGCAGCAGGACGATCCCGACGGCGCCGTGCGGGCCGAACCGGTCGGACATGCCGACCACCAGCACCTCGTGCTCCGGATCGGTCATCAGCGAACGCAGGGCGGCGTCGTCGTAGGGCACGCCGGTCGCGTTCATCTGGCTGGTGCGCAGCGTCAGCTCCGCCGCGCGGGCCAGCTCCCGCTCGGTGGCGCGCACGACCGTCATGCGGAGGTCCAGCGTGCGCAGGAAGTCCTCGTCCGGGCCGGTGAACCCCTCGCGCTCGGCGTCCCGGCGGAAGCCCGCCTGGTACATCTTCCGCCGCCGCGCCGAGTCCTCGGTGATCACCGGCGGGCTGAACTCGGCCAGCCCGGCCAGTTCCGCGGCCTGCTCGGCCGGGTAGCAGCGCACCTCGGGCAGGTGGTAGGCGACCTCGGCGCGTTCGGTGGGCTGGTCGTCCACGAACGCGATGGTGGACTCGGCGAAGTTGAGCTTCTCCGCGATGGCCCGCACGGACGCGGACTTCGGGCCCCAGCCGACGTGCGGCAGGACGAAGTACTCCGCCAGCCCCACCTGTTCGAGGCGTGCCCACGCCACGTCGTGGTCGTTCTTGCTGGCCACCGACTGGAGGACGCCGCGGGCGTCCAGCTCGGTGATCACGCGCCGGATCTCGTCCGGCACGACCACGTCGTCGCCTTCGGCGAGAGTCCCCCGCCACAGCGTGTTGTCGAGGTCCCACACCAGGCACTTCACGATCACCCGATCGTCTGTCATGCCGCTCCGTTCTCGTCAGCCCGTGCTGAAGTCGGTGTCGAGCAGTGCGAACAGCTCGTCGGCACTGGCGGTCTCCAGTTCGCCGCCGCGGGAGGGCGTTCCCCGCTCGGTGGGCGCGCCGCGCTCGTCCCAGCGCCGCAGCAGCGCGCGCAGCCGCGCGCCGACCTTCTCGTCGGCGGGCAGCCCGTCCAGGACGCCGTTGAGGCGGTCCAGGTCGGCCAGCGCCAGCGCCACCGGGTCCGGCGGCGCGCAGAGCCGCTCGTGCAGGTGCCGCGCGAGCGCGGCGGGGGTGGGCTCGTCGAACACCACGGTCGCGGCGATGGCGAGCCCGGTCGCGGCGACCAGGCGGTTGCGGAACTGCACCGCCAGCAGCGAGTCGAACCCGGCGGCGGCGAACGGCGCGTCGGCCTGGACCCCGCCCGCCCCGGTGTGGCCGAGCGCGGCGGCGGCCTGCTCGGTGACCAGGGTCAGCAGGGCGCGCAGCTGCTCGTCGGCGGAGAGCCCGGCCAGCCGTTCGGCCAGGCCGTCGCCGCCGGTGGTGTCCCGCCGTCGCGCCTCACGGGTCTCGGGCAGTTCCGCCAACAGGTTGAGCTGACGCGGTGAGGACACGGTGGACACGATCGACGTCCAGTCGACGTCGAGCACCGCGACCTCGGGCTCGTCGTGGTCCAGCGCCTGCCGGACGGCGGCCATCACCTCGTCCACGTCGACCGCGCGCTGCTGCGGTTCCCAGCCGCCGACCGCGACCGCGACGGCCCGTCGACCCGCCACCCGCGCCAGAGCGGCCGTCCCGACGCACCGCGCACCGGCCGCGCCCTGCCGCGCCGCGCCCCACAACCCGCCGAGCGGGTGCAGCAGGACGACGGTGTCGGCGGCCGGGATGTCCGGCAACACCCCGAGATCCACGTCCGGCAGCACGCCCCCGGCCGGTTCGGACGGGAGCACCTGGATGACCGTGTCCGGGTTCTCGTCGACCTCCTCCACGCCGTTGCGGTCGAGCCACGCCGTCAGCTCGGCGGCGAGGGCCGCGTCGGCTCCGCGGACCTGGACGCGACCGGGTTGCCACGGCCGGTCGCCACGCGGCGGCGAGCCGAACGGCACCAGCCTGCGAACACGAACCCCGTCGGCCCGCACCCGGAGCTGGTCCTCCTCGCCACCGAGCACACCGGCCAGGCGGGCGATCACCGTGTCGTCGGCCTCACGCGGAAGGTCGACCAGACCGCCCCACCGCTCCGGCTGCTCCAGCCCCAGCACCTGCCCGGTCCCCCACACCCGCGCCTGGTCGGGGTCGTGCTCGGCGTCGGTGGTGACCAGCCACAACGGGATCGCCGGGTCCAGTCGGCGCACCAGGTCGAGGGTCGCGTCGGGCGGCAGCGCCGACACGACGCCGATGGCCATCCCGACGTCCTCGGGATCGGTGACCACACGGGCGCCGGGAAGTGCCGCAGCGGGGTGGCCGTCCACAGGGGTGACGACCACCCAGCCGTCGAGGGGGCGCGGTGCGGGGTCCGGCAGCCTGCGCCATTCCGTGCGGTAGGTGAGCTGCCGGGCGGGCGCGGCACCGGAACGGCCGGGGGTGGGCAGCCAGTACCGCTCGTTCTGGAACGGGTACGTCGGCAGCGCGACGAGCCGTCCCGCGCCGGTGATCGTGGTCCAGTCCACGTGGGCGCCCGCGACCCACGCCTCGGCCAACGCGGTGAGCAGCCTGCGGCGGCCCCCGGCGTCGCGGCGCAGCGTGCCGAGCGCGGCGACGGGCCGGTCCGCCGCGGTGCCCTCGATGGCGGCGACCAGCACCGGGTGCGGGCTCACCTCGACGAACACGGTGTGGCCACCGCTCACGAGCTGGTCGGTGGCCGCGCCGAAGCCGACCGGTTCCCGCAGGTTGCGGTACCAGTACCCGGCGTCCAGCGCGGTGCCGTCCACGAACTCGCCGAGGACGCTGGACAGCAGCGGCACGTCGGTGGCGCGCGGCTCGATGCCTGCCAGCGCGGCGAGCAGCTCGTCGCGCAGCGGCTCGACCTGGGCCGAGTGCGCGGCGTAGTCGACCGGGATCGACCGGGCCCGCAGGCCGTCGCGCACGCAGTCGGCGACCAACTCGTCCAGCGCGTCCGGCTCCCCCGCCACCACCACGGCGTCCGGCCCGTTCACCGCGGCGATCTCGATCCGACCGGCGTACCCGGCCAACCGCTCCCTTGCCACGGCCTCACCGGCGGCGACCGCGACCATGCCGCCGTGCCCCGAGATGGCCAGGATCGCCCTGCTGCGCAGCGCGACCACCCTGGCACCGTCCTCAAGGGACAGCGCCCCGGCCACCACGGCGGCGGCGATCTCACCCTGCGAGTGACCGACCACGGCCGTGGGCTCGACACCGTGCGAACGCCACACCGCCGCCAGGGACACCATCACCGCGAACAGGGCGGGCTGCACGACGTCGACCCGCTTCAACGCCTCCTCGTCGCCCAGCACCTCCCGCAGCGACCAGTCCACGTGCGCCGCCAACGCCCGTGCGCACTCGTCCAGCCGCGCCGCGAACACCGGCTCCTCGGCGGCCAGTTCCAGCGCCATGCCGGTCCACTGCGTGCCCTGACCGGGGAAGACGAACACGACACCGCCACCGGTCGCACGGCCCCGCACGACGTTCGGCGCGGTGTCCGGCGACGCGAGCCCGGCGAGGTGGTCCCCGACGACCACGGCCCGGTGCTCGAACCGCGGCCTCGCCGCGAGCGTCCGCACCAGGTCCGCCGGGGCGACGGGACCGCCCCGCAGGAACTCACCCAGCCTGGCGGCCTGGTCGCCCACCGCGCGAGCGGTCCGGGCGGACAGCGGCAGCGGCAGGTCATCAGCCGGGGCGCGCTCGACGACGTCGTCGGGGACGTGTTCGAGGACCACGTGCGCGTTGGTGCCGCTCATGCCGAACGCGGACACGCCCGCGCGGCGCGGGCCGTCCCACGGCCGGGGTTCCTCCAGCAGCAGCGCGTTGCCGGTCGACCAGTCGACCTGGGCGGACGGCTCGGCCACGTGCAGGGTGCGCGGCTGCACGCCGTGCCGCATGGCCATGACGACCTTGATGATCCCGGCGATGCCCGCCGCGGCCTGGGTGTGGCCGATGTTCGACTTCACCGACCCCAGCCCGAACGGCCGGTCGCGGTCCTGGCCGTAGGTGGCCAGCAGCGCCGTCGCCTCGATGGGGTCGCCCAGGGTGGTGCCGGTGCCGTGGGCCTCCACGAGGTCCACGTCGGACGGTTCCAGGCGCGCGTTGGCCAGCGCCTGCCGGATGACCCGCTGCTGCGCGAGCCCGTTGGGCGCGGTGAGGCCGTTGGACGCGCCGTCCTGGTTGACCGCGGTGCCGCGCACCAGCGCCAGCACCGGGTGCCCGAGGCGGCGGGCGTCGGACAGCCGTTCCACGACCAGGACCCCGACGCCCTCGGACCAGCCGGTGCCGTCGGCGCCGGCGCCGAACGACCGGCACCGCCCGTCCGCGGACAGCCCGCGCTGCCTGCTGAACTCCACGAACAGGTCGGGGCTCGCGACGACGGCCGCACCGCCGACGAGCGCGAACGAGCACTCGCCCGCCCGCAGCGACTGGCCCGCCAGGTGCAGCGCCACCAGCGACGACGAGCACGCCGTCTCCACCGTGACGGCGGGGCCCTCGGTGCCGAGGGTGTAGGCGATCCGGCCGGACGCGACGCTGGTCACCGTTCCGGCGAGCAGGTGGCCCTCGACCTCGCCCGCGGGGCCGGTGCCGTACCCCTGCCCGGCGACGCCCACGAACACGCCGCCCGTGCTGCCGCGCAACGAGGACGGGTCCACGCCCGCGCGTTCCAGGGCTTCCCAGCTCGCGGTCAGCAGCAGCCGCTGCTGCGGGTCCATCGCCAGGGCCTCGCGGGGTGAGATGCCGAAGAACGCGGCGTCGAAGTCACCCGCGTCGGCCAGGAACCCGCCGCCGCGCGCGTAGAACGTGCCCGCGTGGTCGGGGTCGGCGTCGTAGAGCCGCCCCAGGTCCCAGCCCCGGTCACCGGGCAGCTCGCCGATGGCGTCGCGGCCCTCGTCCACCAGCCGCCACAGGTCCTCCGGGCTCGCGACCCCGCCGGGGAACCGGCACGCCATCGACACGATCGCCAGCGGTTCGTCCGGGGCGGACGCGGTCGTGGGAGCCGCGGTGGCGGGCACGTCGTCGCCCAGCGCGGCGGCGAGCGCGGCGATGGACGGGTGGTCGAACACCACGGTCACCGGCAGCGCGCGACCCGTGCGCTCCACCAGGCGGTTGCGCAGGTCCACGGCGAGCAGCGAGTCGAACCCGAGGTCGCGGAACGAGCGGTCGGCGTCCAGGGCCACCGCGTCGGCGTGCCCGAGGACGTCCGCCGCGAGTTCGGCCACCTCCCGCCGCGACAGCGCCCGCACGGGTGCGTCCACGGTGGGCTCGACCGCGGGCCGGGCCTCGGGCAGGTCGCGGAACAGCGCGCTCGGGCGGGTCGCGGTGAACGTCGGCAGGAAGCGCGACCAGTCCACGTCGGCCACGACGATCGCGGTCTCGTCGGTGTCCAGGGCGTGCCGCAGCGCAGCCAGCGCGACGGCGGGCGACAGAGCGGTCAGGCCGAGCCGCTGGGCCCGGAGGCCCGTCTCGCCCGCGCCCATGCCCTCCCCGGCCCACGGGCCCCACGCCACCGACGTGGCCCTGCGCCCGCGCCTCCTGCGGTCGACGGCGAGCGCGTCCAGCGCGGCGTTGGCGGCGGCGTAGCCCGCCTGTCCCCCGCTGCCCCAGGTCGCGGCGACCGAGGAGAAGAGCACGAACGCGTCCACGTCACCGACGAGGGCGTCCAGGTTCTCCGCGCCGAGCACCTTGGCCGCCGCCTGCGCGGCGAGGTGGTCGGGCGTGCAGTCGGCGAAGGCGCGGTCGGTGGCGACCCCGGCGGCGTGGAACACGCTCGTGAACGGCCCCGCCTCGGCGACCAGCCGCTCCACCTGCTCGCGGTCGGCGACGTCGCACGCCAGCACGGTCGTCGGCACGCCGAGGTCGGGGACCTCGCCGCCGGACCGGCTCACCAGCACCAGCTCGTCGGCGCCGTGCTCGGCCAGCCAGCGGGCGACGTGCCCGCCGAGCCCGCCGGTGCCGCCCGTGACCAGCACCCGGCCGCTCGGCCGCCAGCGCGAGCCGGACCGGGTCCGGTCCGCGCGCACCAGCCGGCGGGCCCGCACGCCGTCCCGGCGGACCGACACCTGGTCCTCGCCGGACTCCCCGCCCAGCACCGCCACCAGGTCCGCCACGTCGGCGTCCGGCGACCAGTGGACGAGTCCGCCCCAGCGGTCCGGGTGTTCCAGCGCGGCCACGCGGCCCATGCCCCACAGCTGGGCCTGGCGCGGGTCGTCGGGGTCGGCGAGCACCCACACCGGGGCCTCGGCGCCCGCGACCACGTCGACCAGTTCGGCGGGCGAGGTGCCGGGCAGCACCAGCACCCCGGCGGGCTCGCCCTCGCCCAGCGCGGCGGCGATCCGGTCGGCACCCGGCGCGTCCCCGACGAGCCGCCACGACCCCGTCCGCGAGGCCTCGACCGGGACGGGCGTCCACTCGACCCGGTACAGCAGCCGGTCCACCGCCGCCGTGGCCGCGAACCGCCCCTCGGGCCAGAACCTCTGGCGCTGGAACGGGTACAGGGGCAGGTCGACGTGCTCGCCGCCCGCGAGCCACCGCACCGGCACGCCCCGCACGTGGGCGTGGGCCAGCGCGCCGACCACCGTCTCCACCTCGGAGCGGTCGTCGCGCAGCAGCGGCACGGCCCCGTCGACCAGCGTCGACAGCACCCCGCCGGGGCCCACCTCGAACACGGTGGCCGCCCCCAGGGCGCGGACGCCGTCGGCGAACCGCACGGTCTCGCGCACGTGCCGCACCCAGTGGTCCGGCGACCGCAGCTGCTCGGCGCTCGCCGGGGCGCCGGTGCGGTTGGAGATCACGTCCAGCCGCGGCGCCCGGTAGGTCAGCCCTGCCGCGACCTCGCGGAACTCGGCGAGCACGGGGTCCATGCGGGCCGAGTGGAACGCGTGGCTGACCGGCAGCAGCTTGGTGCGCCTGCCCAGGGCGCGGAAGGCGTCCGCGACCCGCTCGACGGCGTCGGCGTCACCGGACAGCACGACCGCGGTGGGACCGTTGACCGCGGCGACGTCCAAGCCGGAGTCGGCGACCTCGTCCTCGGTCGCCTCGACCGCGACCATCGCCCCGCCCGGCGGCAGCGCGTCCATCAGCCTGCCGCGCGCGGCGACCAGGTCCACGGCGTCGGGGAGGTCCAGCACGCCCGCGAGGTGCGCGGCGGTCAGCTCTCCGACGGAGTGGCCGAGCAGCACGTCCGGCCGCACCCCGCGGTCGTCGAGCAGCCGGGCCAGCGCGACCCCGACGGCGAACAGCGCGAGCTGCGTGTACCGGGTGCGGTCGAGCAGACCGTCCCCGCCGTCGAACAGCACCTCGCGCAGCGGCCGGTCGAGGTGCCGGTCGGCGAGCGCGCACACCTCGTCCAGCGCGGCGGCGAACACGGGCTCCGCCGCGTACAGCTCCGCCCCCGCCCCGACCCGCTGACTGCCCTGGCCGGGCAGCAGGAAGGCGATCCGGCCCGGTTCACCCGCGACGCCGGTGGTCGTCCGCTCGCCGATCACGGCGCGGTGCGGCAGGTGCGCGCGCCGGGTGGCCAGCGCGTCGGCGAACTCCGGACGCGCCCGCTCGACCTGGACGCGCAGCGCCTCCGGGCTCGCGGCCGACACCAGCAGCGGCGTGGGCAGCCCGGCCGGTCGGGGCGCGGGGGCGGGCGCGGGTGGGGCGCTCTCCAGGATCACGTGGGCGTTGGTGCCGCTGACGCCGAACGCCGACACGCCCGCGCGGCGCGGACCGTCGTGGGCGGGCCACGGCTCGCGCTCGGTGACCAGCCGCAGCACGGCCGGGTCCCAGTCGATCTCCGGGTTCAGCTCGGTGGCGTGCAGGGTCGGCGGCAGCTCGGCGTGCCGGAGCGCGAGCACCGTCTTGATCACGCCCGCCACGCCCGCCGCGGCCTGGGTGTGGCCGATGGCGGACTTGACCGCGCCCAGCAGCAGCGGCCGGTCCCGCCGCCCGTAGGCGGCGCGCAGGGCGTTGCCCTCGACCGGGTCGCCGAGCCGGGTGCCGGTGCCGTGCGCCTCGACGACGTCCACCTGCTCCGGCGCCACGCCCGCGTCGGCCAGCGCGTCGGCGATCACCCGCTGCTGCGCCACACCGTTGGGGGCGCTGAGGCCGTTGGACGCGCCGTCCTGGTTGACCGCGCTGCCGCGGATCACCGCGTGCACCCGGTGGCCGCGGGCGTGCGCGTCGGACAGCCGCTCCAGCACCAGCACGCCGACGCCCTCGCTCCAGCCGGTGCCGTCGGCGTCGGCGGAGAAGGCCTTGCAGCGGCCGTCCGGGGCCAGGCCGCGCTGCCTGCTGAACTCGGTGAACAGCCACGGCGTGCTCATCACCGTCGCGCCGCCCGCGATGGCCTGCTCGCAGTCGCCGCGCCGCAGCGCCTGCACGGCCAGGTGCAGCGCGACCAGCGACGCCGAGCAGGCGGTGTCCACGGTCAGGGCCGGGCCCTGGAGGCCGAGCACGTAGGAGATCCGCCCGGACAGCACGCTCGCCAGGTTCCCGGTGAGGCGGTGGCCCTCGGGCACGTCGGCGCCACCGGCCAGCGCGACCGGGTAGTCCTGGCCGTTGGTGCCGACGAACACGCCGACGGGACGGCCGCGCAGGTCGGTGGGCGCGATCCCGGCGTCCTCCACCGCGTGCCACGTGGTCTCCAGCAGCAGCCGCTGCTGAGGGTCCATGGTCAGCGCCTCCCTCGGCGAGACGCCGAAGAACCCGGCGTCGAAGTCGGCCGCGCCGCTGAGGAACCCGCCCTCGCGGGAGTAGCTGGTGCCGGGGTGGTCGGGGTCGGGGTGGTAGAGCGCGCCGACGTCCCAGCCGCGGTCGGTGGGCCACGGCCCGACGGCGTCCCGCCCGGACACCAGCAGCCGCCAGAGGTCGTCGGGGGTGTCCACGTCGCCGGGGAAGCGGCAGCCCATGCCGACCACGGCGATCGGCTCGTGCTCCGCCGCGGCGGCCCTGGCCGCGACCGGCGCGTCCGTCGGGCCGTCGAGGTGGTCGGCGAGCGCCTGCGGCGTCGGGTGGTCGAACAGCGCGCTGGTGGGCAGGCGCAGGCCGAGCGCGGCGTTGAGCCGGTTCCGCAGCTCCAGCACCGTCAGCGAGTCCAGGCCCAGCTCGGCGAACGCCGTGCGCACCGGCACCGCGTCCCCCGACGCGTGCCCGAGGACGGCGGCGAGGTGGGTGCGGATGACCTCCACGGTGGACCCGCGCGCCTCGGGTTCCGCCGCCACGCCGGGGAGTTCGGCGACCAGCGCCCTGCGCAGCCCGGCCGCCTCGGCGTAGCGGCCCCAGTCGACGTCGGCGACCACGGTCAGCGGGTCGGTGACCCGGCCGAGCAGCTCCACGGCCCGCTCGGGGTCCATGCCCGGCAGCCCGCGGGCGGCCAGCTTCGCGGCGAGGGCGTCCTCCAGCATCCCCGCCCCGCCCCACACGCCCCAGGCGACGGACAGGCCCGGCTGCCCGGCCGCGCGGCGGCGGGCCACCAGCGCGTCGAGGGAGGCGTTCGCGGCGGCGTAGTTGGCCTGCCCTGCGTTGCCGACCACGCCCATCACGGACGAGAACACGACGAACGCGTCCAGCTCGCCCGCGAGGTCGTGCAGGTTGACCGCGGAGGTGACCTTGGCCCGCAGCACGGACTCCAGCCGCTCCGGGGTGAGCGCGTCCAGCGCGGCGTCGTCGCGGACACCCGCGGCGTGCACCACGGCGTCCACCGGGTGTTCGGCCAGCAGCCGCGCCAGGTCGTCGCGATCGGCCACGTCGCAGGCCAGCGCGGTGACCGCCGGTCCGAGGTCGGGAAGGCCGGGGGTGTCCGGGCCGCGGCGGCTCACCAGCAGCACCCGCTCGGCGCCCGCGTCGACCAGCCAGCGCGCGACCGTCACGCCGAGGCCGCCGGTCCCGCCGGTCACCAGCACGGTGCCCCGCGGCGTCCAGCCCTCCGGGGAGCGCAGCCCCGGCAGCAGCCTGCGGCCGTGCAGACCGCTCCGGCGCACCGCGAGCTGGTCCTCGTCGCCGAACGCGAGCGCGGCCACCACCAGCGCGGCACCGGCCGGGTCCAGGTCGCGGGGCAGGTCGATCGCGCCGCCCCAGCGGTCCGGGTTCTCCAGGCCGAACGACTTGGCCAGCGCGATCGTCGCGGCCTGCTCGGGTGAGAGGTCCTCGGTGCCGTCGACGGCCACCGCGCCGCGGGTCAGCACCCACAGCGGCCGGGTCGTCGACCGCGCCAGCTCGACCGCAGCCCACAGGTCGGCGTGCTCGCCCAGCGCCAGCACGCCCGCGAAGTCGCCGTCCGGCAGGCCGTCGGTGGTGACGTCGAGCCCGGCGTCCCGCAGGGCCGTGACGACGTCCGCGCCTGCCCCGTCCTCGGGCAGCACCGCCAGCCACCGCCCGGTGGGAGCGGCCTTCGGCGTGAGCCTGCGCCAACCGATCCGGTAGCACCACGAGTCGTCCACCGCGGCGGACGCCACCGCCCGCGCGGGCTCCAGCCACAGCCGTTCGCCCTGGAACGGGTAGGTCGGCAGGTCGACGCGCCCGGTCACGCCGTCGAAGAACGGCGCCCAGTCCACCGCGACCCCGTGGACGTGCAGCCTGCCCACCGCGGTGAGGAACTGCCGCGGCCCGTCCTCGTCCCGCCTCAGGGTGCCGGTCACGGCCGCGTCCGGCACGGCCTCCGCGATCCCCGGCGTCAGCACGGGGTGCGCGCTCGCCTCGACGAACGCGCGGAAACCGCGGTCCGCCAACGCGGTCACGGCGTCGGCGAACCGCACGGGCTGCCGGAGGTTGCGGTACCAGTACCCGGCGTCCAGGTCGGCGCCCTCGGCCCAGTCCGCGGTCACCGACGACAGGAAGGGCACCCGCGCCGCCCGCGGCGCGATGCCGTCCAGCGCCGTGCGGACGTCCTGCTCGATCCGTTCGACCTGCTCCGAGTGCGACGCGTAGTCCACCGGGATACGCCGGGCCCCCGGCACCGACGCCACCCCGGTGACACCACCGGACACCACGACCGACGACGGGCCGTTCACCGCGGCCACCGACACGCCGTCCGGCAGCAGGGCCAGCACCTCGTCCAGCGGCAGCTGCACCGACGCCATCGCACCGCTGCCCGCGAGGGCGAGGATCGCCCTGCTGCGCAAGGACACCACCCGCGCACCGTCCTGGAGGGACAGCGCCCCGGCGACCACGGCCGCGGCGATCTCGCCCTGCGAGTGGCCGAGCACCGCGTC
The DNA here is from genome assembly GCF_057122925.1 of Umezawaea sp. Lineage (NCBI taxonomy): Bacteria > Bacillati > Actinomycetota > Actinomycetes > Pseudonocardiales > Pseudonocardiaceae > Umezawaea > Umezawaea sp. The sequence goes on from NZ_DBNGPQ010000123.1 coordinate 21,667, forward strand.
CGGCTCGACACCCGCCGAACGCCACAGCTCCGCCAGGGACACCATCACGGCCCACAGCACGGGCTGCACGACGTCCACGCGCTCCAGCGCCTCGGCGTCACCGAGGACGTCCGCGAGCGACCAGTCCACGAACGGGTCCAGCGCGGCCTCGCAGTCGGCCATCGACCGCGCGAACACCGGCGACCACCCCAGCAGGTCGCGGGCCATCCCGACCCACTGGGAACCCTGGCCGGGGAAGACGAACACGACCTTGCCGCCGGGACCGGTGCCCTCGACCACGAGCGACCGCAGGCCGTCCAGCAGCTCCTCGCGGCCGGCACCCACGACGACGGCCCGGTGGTCGAACGACGTCCGCGTGCGGACCAGCGACGCCCCCACCGCGGCGGGGTCGAGCGCGTCGTCCGCGCGCACCCGTTCCAGCAGCCGGGCCGCCTGCTCGCGCACCGCGTCCCCCGTGCGGGCCGACAGCACCCACGGCCGGACCGCGAGCGGCGCGACGGCCGCCGCGGGCTCCTCCTCGGGTGCTTCGGCCAGCACCGCGTGCGCGTTGGTGCCCGAGATGCCGAACGACGAGATCCCCGCGAGCCGGGGCCGGTCGGCGGTCCGGGGCCACGCCCTCGGCTCGGCGAGCAGCGCGAGGTGCCCCTGCGACCAGTCCACCCGCGTGGACGGCACGTCCGAGTGCAACGTCCGGGGCAGCACCTCGTGGCGCAGGGCGAGCACCGTCCTGATCACCCCGACCACACCGGCCGCCGCCTGCGTGTGGCCGATGTTCGACTTCACCGAGCCCAACCACGCCGGACGTTCCGCGTCACGGCCCTGCCCGTAGGTCGCGAGCAGCGCCTCGGCCTCGATGGCGTCGCCGAGGACCGTGCCGGTGCCGTGCGCCTCGATCGCGTCGACGTCGCGGGCGGTCACCCCCGCGTCGGCCAGCGCGGCCCGGATCACCCGCTGCTGCGACGGCCCGTTGGGCGCGGTGAGCCCGTTGGAGGCACCGTCCTGGTTGATCGCCGTGCCCTTGACGATCGCGAGCACCCGGTGGCCGTTGCGGCGCGCGTCGGACAGCCGTTCCAGCACCACGACCCCGACGCCCTCGGCCAGGCCGAACCCGTTCCCCTCCTCGGCGAACGACCGGCACCGCCCGTCCGGCGACAGCGCCCCGAGCTGCGAGAACTCCACGAACGTGTCCAGCGTCGGCAGCACGGTCGCCCCGCCGGCCAGCGCGAGGTCCGACTCGCCCGACCGCAGCGACCCGACCGCGAGGTGCAGCGCCACCAGCGACGACGAGCACGCCGTGTCCACGGTGACGGCGGGCCCCTCCAGGCCCAGCGCGTACGCCACCCGACCCGACGCGACACTGCCCGTGGACCCGGTGAAGCCGTACCCCTGCAACCCGGACGCCGGGTCCAGCGGCGACCCGTACCCGAGCGTGTAGAGCCCGGTGAAGACGCCGGTCCGGCTGCCCGGCAGCGTGTCCGGCACGATGCCCGCCGACTCCAGCGCCTGCCACGACGTCTCCAGCAGCAGCCGCTGCTGCGGGTCCATCGCGAGCGCTTCCCTCGGTGAGATCCCGAAGAACGCGGCGTCGAACCGGTCCGCGTCGTGCAGGAACCCGGCCTCGCGCTGGTAGTGGCGGCCGGGCGTGCGGGGTCGCGGGTCGTAGCCCGCGGTGTCCCAGCCCCGGTCCACCGGGAACGGGCCGACCGCGTCCACGCCGCGGGCCAGCACCCGCCAGAGGTCGTCGGTGCCGTTCACCCCGCCGGGCAGCCGGCACCCCATGCCCACGATGGCGATCGGATCGTCGTGCACCCGAGCGGGCCGTGCCTCTTCGACGGCCGTGGTCCGTCCGTCGAGGTACTCGGCCAACCTCGCCGGGGTCGGGTGGTCGAACACCACCGCGACGGGCAGCGGAACGCCCAGCGCCTGCGAGAGCTTCGCCCGCACCTCCAGCGCCGTGACGGAGTCCAGCCCCAGTTCCACGAACGACCGCCGCCGGTCGGCCGCGCTCAGCGCCTCGCCACCGAGCACCGACGCGGTCACCGAACACACCACGTCCAGCGACTCGACGGCCGGGCTCGCGACGTCCACCACGGGCGTGTCGACGTCGAGGTCCAGCGGCGGGACCTCCGCGTCCGCACCGTGCGCGTTGACGGCCCAGTCGGCCCGCGCACCGGCCGCGTACAGCTCGCCCATCGCCGCGTACACGGCCCGCGGCCCGCCGTGACCTCGCCGGAGCGTGGCGCACACCGCGCTGGTGCTCCCCGCTTCCTCCACCATCTCCAGCATCGCCCCGGTGAGCAGCGGGTGCGGACTGACCTCCAGCAGCACGCGTCGCCCGCCGTCGTCGAGCAGCGCCCGGAACGCCTCGTCGAACCGCAGCGGATCACGCAGGTTGCGGCACCAGTAGTCGGCGTCCATCGGCACCTCGCCGAGCAGCCCACCGGTCAACGACGAGTAGTACGGCAGGTCCGGCGTCCGCGACCGCACCGACGCCAGGTCCGCCCGCATCCGCGGCACGATCGCGTCGAACTGCGGCGAGTGCGTGGCGAGGTCCACGGCCGACCGACGCGCCGACACCCCGGCCGCGGTCATGGCCGCCACCAGGTCGGCGGCGGCCCCGCTCCCACCGGACACCAGCACGGTGGTGGGACCGTTCACCCCGGCGACCACCAGTTCGCCGTCGTAGCGACCAACCCACTCGCGCACCACGTCCACCGACGCCCGCACCGACACCACGTCACCGAGCCCGGCGAGCGGCACCTGCGCGATCCCCCGCAACGCGGCCACCCTCGCCCCGTCGTCCAGGCTCAGCGCACCGGCCACGACCGCCGCGGCCACCTCACCCAGGCTCTGCCCCACGACAGCGGCGGGCCGCACCCCCAGCGACAGCCACACCTCGGCCAACGACACCTGAACCGCGAACAACAACGCCTGCACCACATCGACCCGATCGAGCATCCCCCTGGTGGTCGGGTCGGCCACCACCTCCACCACCGGCCAGTCGACGAACGCCTCCAGGGCCTGCGCGCACTCGTCCATCCGCGCCCTGAACACCGGCGAAGCGGCCATCAACCCGCTGGCCATCCCCGGCCACTGCGAGCCGATGCCGGAGAACACGAACACCGGATCAGCCGTCTCCGCGGCCCCCACGGCCACCTCACCACCGAGCCGCCCCGACGAAAGCCCGACCAGCCCGTCCAGCAGCGCCTCGCGGTCCCGCCCACCGACCGACGCCCGCCACGACCGCGCCGCGGGCCCTCGTTCCGCTGCCTGCCCCGGTTCCAGCCGCCGCTCCGACGAGCCTGCCCGCGCCATCAACCAGCGCCCGACCTCGTCCACACCCACGTCAGGCAGCCCCCGCAGCCGCCCCTCCAACCGCCGGGCAACGTCCCGCAGCTCAGGCAGCCCCTCCGCGGACAACACCCAGGGCACCGAGCCGCCGTCCTCGCCCAGCGACATCTCCATCCGCTTCCTTCCCCAACGTTCGGCGCTAGTCCCACCCCGCCGGGGCCCGCCGACAACGGGCGCGCGGTCGACTCACCGGCCATTCCACCGCCCCCACGCCGCGCGCCGATAGCGCCCGCATATCTCGCCTTCGCCGCCACCGGGCGGAACGGCCGCCAGGGCACCGCACCGTTCGTCCGGCCGCCGTTCACACCCGCGGCCCACGGGCGGACTCACCGCCACCAGGACAATCCACAACGGACGTGCTCGGAGCCTGACCCAGCGGACACTTCGCGGTCCATCCCTCCCGCGCGCGGGGTTCCGGCGTGCGACAGCCGGGTTTCACGGGTGCGGGGCGGTGCGGACGGAGGAGCCGGAATGCCACCCGTCGCGGGACGCGGCTCTGCGACGAGGGACATCAGGACCGGTCGCGCGTTCACCCGCCCGTGCTTCGAACCGGCCGGTGATGGCCACCACCGCGAGCACGAGAGGTGGAGCCTCGCGTGACGAGCTGGACCCGCGCCCCGGTTCCCGTGCTCGGCGCACCGCACCACCGAGCACGGGAACGCTCCGGCCCCGATGCCCGTGGCGGCGCCCGCACCGGGAGGCGGGACGCGAGTTCGGCCGGGCCCCCTCGACCGCTCACCGTCCACACAGGACCGCGACCCCCGTGACCGTCACGCTCCCCCGTGGAGGTCGAGCGGTCAGTACAGACCTTCCACCCCGGTGCGAACGGCCGCCAGCGGGCGCACGTTCGCCACGCCGTCCGCCAGTCCCGAGCTCGGCCGGTGGTGGATCGCCTCGTCCCGCTCCAGCACGTTGGGCAGGAACAGGTCCCGGTGCAGCACCGTCAGCCGCACCCGCCCCACCGCGCCCACCGGCACGACCGTACGACCGTCCGCGCGATCCACCACGGCCATCGTCACGTGCGGGTAGTTCGGCGTGTAGGGCATGAGGTCACCGCCCTGCTCGACCGGCAGCCCGGCCGCGTTGCCGAAGGTGTTGCCGTAGCTCAGACCGCAGATCCCGCCGTCGAGCGCGGCGACGAACTCGCGGTACATCCGCGGGCTGAGCTGGGTGCCGCTCAGCCGCACGCCCCCGAGCCGCGCCACGGCGGCGGGATCGCGGCGCAGCAACGCCTTCAGCAGCGCGGGCGTGGTGTTGAGGTAGTCGATCCCGCCGACCCGGAGGACGTCGAGGACCTGGTCGAGCAGGTGGTTGGTGTAGTCCGTGGCCTCGGCGAGCTTGCCCGCGCTGATCAGCCGCTTCACCCACCGCGGGTCCATGTCGATCGCGTAGGTCAGCCCGCCGTGCAGCCCGGAGGTCTCCCACGTGCCGTTGCCGATCAGGTGCGGCCCGGTCGGCGTCGCCTGCAACCAGCGGCGCCGCGGCTCGAAGCCCTCGGTGACGAACGACCAGCGCCGCCACACACCGCGGTGCACGATCATCTCGGGGGTGTAGAACACGCGGCACGGCGACCCCGTCGTGCCGCCCGAATCCCACACCCGCCCGGAGAGCGGGCGCGGCACGGCCAGCGGCACGAAGTCGGCGGGATCGTTGTGCCGCAACAGGTCGAGGTCGGTCGGCCCCAGGTCGGGAAGCTGGTCGTACCGGGTGATGTCGCGCGGGTCGAACGGCAGCCCGGCCGCCGTCCGCAGCCAGTACGGGCTGCCGGTCTCGGGGTCGAAGTGGCGCCGCACCACCTCGCGGGTCCACGCGTCGAGGTCGGTGCCCAGCCAGCGGTCGACCAGCTCGTCGCACTCGGCGGCCGTCGGGTCCGGCGCGGTCACGGGGCGGTGCCCAGCTCGACTCCCAGTTCGTAGCTGGTCAGCAGCAGCTTCTCGACGTCCTCCGGGCGCTGCACGTGCACCACCGGGAAGGGGAAGGACAGCAGCCCCTCCGGGATCGACCCGCCGACCACCACGCCCAGCTCCACGCCGCCCGCGTGCATCGCCCGCGTCACCTGGGTCAGGTCGATCGGGTCGACGGCGTTGCGCAGGAACACGTCCCGCACGTCCTCGGCCGTGGTCAGGCGCTTCTCGTCGAAGCAGGAGTACAGCGGCACGTCCGGCGCGGTGAAGGCCATGCCCGCGACGTGCGGGGCGAGCGCGTCCCGCAGGTGGTTCCGCAGCGGGGTGTGCACCGCCACGGCGCGGCCCGGCAGCACGGTCACCTGCCCGGCAGGCCGCTCACCCGCGACCCGGTGCAGCGCGTCCAGGTGTCCGGCCAGCAGGTAGATGCCCTGGGCGCCGTCCGCGGTGCGGCCGAAGTACCCGGCCCGGTACACCTCGCCGTCGACGGTCAGCTCGTCCGCGCCGTCCGGTCCCGGCACCGCCGCGATGGCCAGGCCCTCCTCGGGCCCGCCCGACGGTTCCTCGTGCGCGCCGGAGCGCAGCAGCACGTCCAGGAACGCGGGCCGGTCCACCGCACCGGCCAGGCAGGAGGCGGTCATCGCGCCCAGGCTCAGCCCGCCGATGGCGCCCGGCCGGATGCCCGACGCGGCGAGCTGGTCGTGCACGGCCAGCGCCAGCGCGGCCTCCCGCACCATGCCGATGGTCCGGCGCTCGCGCAGCTCGTCGGGCAGCTCCCCGGCGAGCATCCGCTCGACCGGCACACCGGTCAGACCCGAGACCTCGTCGTAGGTGCGCTGCACACCGGGGAACGCGTCGTAGAGCTCCGTACCTTGCGGCACGGCACCGACGCCGCCACCGAGCAGGTATCCCAGCGTCATCGCATCACTCCAGAACTGGGGCGCGGCACGCCCATCCGCGGGGGCTCCCGGCGACCGGAATCCGGTCGCTGGGCCGAAGTCTGCGCAGGGCGCATAGCGGCGGGGTATCGCGTTCCGCACTCGCGGCAGGCAATTCGGACAATCGGCTCATTCAGTCCACTGAGGTCGTGCCACCGGGTCGTTCGTCGAGCGTGAGCAGCGTGACGCCGGGGAATCCGCTCCCCCAGCCCTCGCGGTCCAGGCCGGGACGGGCCGTGGCCACGACGAGCATCGGCACCGCCCGACCACCGGACGCGACCAGCTCGACCAGCTCGCGCAGAGGACCTCCCACGGCCCGGTCGACGTCCTCGACGACGACCACCAGCGCGCGGTGCGCCGCGGTGAGCTCCAGGAGCCCGCGGACGGCGGCCAGCCGCGCCCACCGCTCGTCCGGGACCACCGGCCAGGGGTCACCGGTCAGCAGTTCTTCCAGGCAGGGCAGCAGGTTCGGTGCCCGTCCCGGTCCGGCCAGCCTGCGGACGACCACCCCGAGCCGCTCCAGCGCGGCGGCGGGCGGGTCGAGGTCGCCGATCCCGCAGCACGACCGGACCAGCGCGGCCACCGGGTCCGCGGCGGACCGGTCGTCGGCCGGGGCCCTCGCCACGAGGCAGCGGAAGGTCCGCTCCTCGTGCGCGGACGCCGCGAGTTCGTCCACCAGCCTGGTCTTCCCGCTGCCCGGCGCGCCGAGGACGGTGGCGAGGTGCGGACGCCGCCGCGACCGGGTGAGCGCCAGCAGCCCCCGCAGCACGTCGAGTTCGGGGCTCCGCCCGGCCGCGGCTGGCCGGGGTGGACGACGGGGGTCCGCCGCCTGCCGGGGGCGGTCCGGCGGCGCGAGCGGCCTCGGTCCCGCGCCCCCGATCAGCGAGAGCGCGGCGGGCTGGTCCAGCACCGGGTCGTGGGTGAGGATCGCGCGTTCGAGCAGCCGCAGGGCGCGGCCGGGTTCGAGCCCGAACCGCTCCCCCAGGTGCGTCCTCAGCCGCTGGAACACCGCGAGCGCGTCGACCTGCCGCCCGCAGCGGTAGAGCGCGAGCATGAGCTGGCCGGACAGCCGTTCCCGGTCGCGCCGCAGGTCGACGGCCACCTCCAGCTCGGCGGCGATCCCGTGGTGCCGCCCGCACGCGAGGTCGGCTTCGAAGCGGTCCTCCAGGACCGCGCTGCGCAAACCCCTCAGCTCCACCAGTTCCGACCACGCGACACCAGTCTCGACGAGGTCGGCGAGGGCGCAGCCGCGCCACAGGTCGAGGCCCTCGCGCAGCGCCGAGGCCGCCCGCTCCCAGTCACCCGCGGCGAGGTCGGACCTGCCCTGCGCGGCGAGGCGCTGGAACCCCGCCAGGTCGACGGCCGACGGGGCCACCCGGAACTGGTAGCCGGAGGCGTGGCTGAGCAGCGCCGCGACGTCGGCGCCGACCCCGTTGCGGGTCAGGGTCCCGCGCAGCGCGGAGATCGCGTTCTGGAGCATCTTGCGGGCGCTGGGCGGCGGGCCGCCGGTCCACAGCGCGCGCACCAGGTCGCTCGTCGTGACCACCTGGCCCGCGTTGAGCAGCAGGAAGCCCAGCGCGGAGCGCTGCACGACCCCGCGGACCGGCAGCGGGCGCCCGTCGACCGTCACCTCCAGCGGTCCGAGCACGCGGAACCGGACCGACGGCCGGTCCGGCAGGCGCACCGGCGCCACCTCCACCAGCGAAGTGCTCACGGTTGTGCCTCTCACCGGCGTGCCCCTCGGCCACGCGCCACGGAACCGGGGTCCTAGCGGCCCGCGTACCGGGCGACCAGGTCCCGCTTGAGGACCTTCCCGCTCGGTCCCAGGGGGAACTCGCGGGTGAACCGCACCAGCCGCGGGTACTTGTACGGGGCGATCCTGGCCTTCGCCCACTCGACGATGTCCGCCGCGCACGCCTGGTCGTCGGCCACGCCGGGCCGGGTGCGCACGACGGCGCAGACCTCCTCGCCGTACCGCTCGTCGGGGATCCCGATGACGGACACCTGCGCGATGTCCGGGTGGCGGGCCAGCAGGTCCTCCACCTCGCGGGGGTAGACGTTGTGCCCGCCCCTGATGACCATGTCCTTCTTCCGGTCCACGATGGACAGGTAGCCGTCGGCGTCCTTGACGCCCAGGTCCCCCGAGCGGAACCAGCCGTCCACGATCGCCTCGGCGGTGGCCTCGGGACGGCCGAGGTAGCCCGCCATCACGTTGTGCCCCCGGATCACGACCTCGCCGACCTCGCCGGGGGGCAGCAGTTCGACGCGGTCCGCCACGTCGGCGCGCGCGACCTCCACCTCTACGCCCCAGATCGGCTTGCCGACCGTGCCGGGCCGCCGGGGCCAGTGCTCCTGGTTGTAGCTGACCACCGGGGACGTCTCGGTGAGGCCGTAGCCCTCGTAGATCGGGCAGCCGAACACCTCCTCGAACCGCTCCAGCACCGCGACGGGCAGCGCCGACCCGCCGGAGAACGCGCGGTCCAGCGCGGGCCTGCGCGGGTCGGCCGCGGCGGCGTCGAGCAGGTCGAGGTACATCGTGGGGACGCCCATGAACACCGTGCAGCCCTCGGCGACCATCAGCTCCAGCGCCGAGCGGCCCTCGAAGCGGGACATCAGCACGAGGGTGCCGCCCGCCAGGAAGCAGGTCGCCATCCCGCAGACCTGCCCGAAGGTGTGGAACAGGGGCAGGCAGCCGAGCAGGACGTCGGTGGGGCGGAACGCGAACGGCGCGACCGCCGTCGTGGCGACGTTCATCACCAGGTTCAGGTGGGTGATCATCGCGCCCTTGGGCTGCCCGGTGGTGCCGGACGTGTAGAGCACGACGGCGAGGTCCTCCGGCGCGCGCGGCACCGGCACGCCCTCGGCGGGTTCGGCCGCCGCGGCGAGGACGTCGAGCCGCGGGTGCCCGGTCCCGTCGTCGGCCATGACCGTCAGCACCGGCACGCCTGCGGCCTCGGCGGCGGGAGCGCCCTCGCCCAGCATCTCGGCGCCGCACACCAGCCCGGTCGCGCCGGAGTCGCGCAGCACGTGCTCGACCTCGCCCGACCGCAGCAGGCCGTGCACCGGGACGGCCACGGCCCCGATGGCCAGTACCGCGAAGTACACCTTGGGGAAGTGCGGCGTGTTGGGCAGCAGCACCGCGATCCGGTCGCCCGCGCGGACACCGCGGTCGAGGAGCACCGCGGCGTAGCGGCGGGCGTCCTCCCACAGGTCGCCGTAGCCGATGCGCTCCTCGCCGAAGACGACGGCCGGGTGCTCCGGGCGGCGCCGCGCGGTGTCGGCGAGGATCGCGGCGGCCGACAGCGTCACAGGACCATGTCCTCGGCCACCAGCAGGGTCTTGTCGGGTTTGCCCGCGCCGTCGAGCGGGATGTGCTCGCGGAACCGGATCACGTCGGGCACGTGCTTCTCCGACAGCTCCACGGCGACGTGCGCGGCCAGCGCCTCGGTCGAGACGTCCTCGCGCGGCACGACGACGGCGTGGACGTGCTCGCCCCGGTCGGCGTCCTTCACGCAGTAGACGGCGGCCTGCGCCACGGCGGGGTGGGCCAGCAGGGCCTGCTCGACGGTGCTCGGCCGGATCTTGATGCCGTGCGCCTTGATCACCTCGGCCATCCTGCCGTGGATGCGGAGGTAGCCCTTGTCGTCCAGCGAGCCGAGGTCGCCGGTGTGCAGCCAGCCGTCGCGGATCGTGCGCGCGGTCAGCTCGGGCTCGCCCCAGTACCCGATCATGGTCAACGGCGACCGCACGCAGATCTCGCCGGTCTCGCCCGTGGGGAGCACCCGGTCGGTCTCCGGCTCGTGGACGCGGACCTCGGCCATCATCGGGCGGCCGACGGTCCGGCGCAGTTCGGGGTCGAAGTGCTCGGCCGGACCGAGCATCGTGATGCCGCCGGTCTCGGTGGTGCCGTAGAACTGCACCAGCCGTTCGCCGAAGACCTTGACGGCCTCCGCGAGCCGGGTCGGCGAGGCGGGGCTGCCCACGTACATGACGCCCTTGAGGGACGACAGGTCGGCCGTGTGCACGCGGGGGTGGTCGAGAAGCTGGTAGAGCTGGGACGGCGAGACGACCGCGAGGGAGATGCCCTCCTGCTCCACGGCGTCGAGGAACCGGCCCGCGTCGAAGCCCTCGTGGAACACGATGGTCCCGCCGGAGGCCAGGGTGTTGTCGGCCATGCCGCCGGTCGAGTGGCTGACCGGCAGCGTCGCGAGGTAGACCAGGGTCTCCCCGGACGACAGCGCGGCCTCGATGTAGAGGCGCCGCAGGCGGAACGGGACCGCGATCCCCTTCGGGGCGCCGGTGCTGCCGCTGGTGTAGAGCACCACGGCGGGCTCGTCCGGCCGTTCGGGCACGGAGTCGAGGTCGATCGCGTCCGGGTCGCCCGAGGAGAGGTCGAGCACGTCCTCGGCGAGCGGTTCCACGGCCGCGAGGCGCGGCGGCCGGTCCACGCCGTCCAGCAGTCGGCGGGCCAGCGGCAGGTTCGCCGCGTCCACGGCGAGCACGGTCGTGCCGGTGGCGCGGAGGATGTCGCGCCGGTGCCGCTCGGCGAGCTGGTCGGTCGGGTCCACGGCGTTGGTCGAGTGCAGGTGCACCACCATGGCGCCCGCCAGGTTCGCCGCGTACCGCAGGACGAGCGTGGCCGGGGTGTTGATCTCGGTCAGGATGGCCACGACCGGGCGCACGCCCTCGGTGACCGTCCCGGAGAGGACGTCCGCGGCCGCGCGGACCGCGCGGCTGAACCCGTCGGCCGTCAGCGACCCCCCGGAGAACGTCACAGCGGTGCGCTCCGGCTCGCGGCCCAGCACCCCGAGGATGGTGGAGACGTAATGGCCGGTCGGCGGTTTCGTCACCGTCGTCAACTCCAGTCCGCGTTTTTCCCGTCGACCCGCGAATTCGGATCACATTCTGCCGCCGCACAATGGCACGGCGCGCGTAGCGTCGCGATATCGTTCCACCGGACGCCAATCCGGACACCAATTCCGCGATGCCCCGATTACCGGCGAGTGGAACGCGGGGCGTTGCGCACGGCACTCCGTCGGCTACCTTTCCGGCAAGGGCAGCATTCTTCACCCGTGATCAACCGCGGAGCGGAGCGAATCGACGCGATGGAACGTTATCTGGACATTTTCTCGCACCTCACCGAGGGGTTCGAAGGCGGTAAGCGGGATTTCCTGGAGATCGGCCGGATCGCGGGCCGGTTCCCGTCGGCGACCGCGCGCGTGGCCGACGGCGCCGACCTCACCCCCATCAGCGTGTGGTGCAGCAACGACTACCTCGGCATGGGCCAGCACCCGAAGGTGCTGGAGGCTGCGACGACCGCCATCGCCGAGCACGGCGTCGGCTCCGGCGGCTCCCGCAACATCGGCGGCACGAACCACTACCACGTGCTGCTGGAAGCGGAACTGGCCGGGCTGCACGAGAAGGAGGACGCCCTCCTGTTCTCCACCGGCTATTCCGCGAACGACGGGTCGCTTTCGGTCATCGCGGGCAGGCTGCCCGACTGCCTGGTGTTCTCCGACGCGCTCAACCACGCGTCCATCATCGACGGCCTCCGGCACAGCAAAGCGGAGAAGCGGATCTTCCGGCACAACGACGTGGAACACCTGGCCGAACTGCTCGCGGCGGCCGACCCGGCCCGGCCGAAGCTCATCGTCGCCGAGTCGGTGTACTCGATGAACGGTGACGTGGCCCCGCTCGCGGAGATCGCGGACCTCGCCGACCGGTACGGCGCGATGACCTACCTCGACGAGGTGCACGCGGTCGGCATGTACGGCCCGCAGGGGGCCGGGATCGCCGCGCGGCTCGGCATCGCCGACCGGTTCACCGTCATCATGGGCACCCTCGCCAAGGGCTTCGGCGCGACCGGCGGCTACCTCACCGGGCCGTCCGCGGTGATCCAGGCGGTCCGGATGTTCGCGCGCTCCTTCATCTTCACCACCGCGATGCCGCCCGCCGTCGCCGCGTCGGCGCTGGCCGCCGTGCGCCACCTCCGCTCCTCCGAGGTGGAGCGCGACCGGCTGGCCCGCAACGCCGCGGCGCTGCACGCGCTGCTCGACGAGCGCAAGATCCCCTACATCTCGGGGGACTCGCACATCGTCTCCGTGCAGGTCCACGACGACGAGCTGTGCAAGCGCGCGTCGCACCTGCTCCTGGAGCGCCACGGCCTGTACGTGCAGGCGATCAACGCGCCCAGCGTCCCGCAGGGCCAGGAGATCCTCCGGGTGGCGCCCAGCGCGGTGCACACCGAGGAGGAGGTGGAGGCGTTCGCGCGGGCCCTCGGGGACATCTGGCGCGAACTCGGCCTGCACGACGGCCGGGACGCCGCCTGACCGGGGGCGGTGCGGCGGGCTCCCGCCGCGCGCCGCCGTCACCGGACCGGTTCCAGGGCCACCACGGGGATGACCCGGCTGGTGGCCCGCTGGTCGTCGCCCAAGCCGGGGTGCGGCGCGGTCTGACGGGCGTGGGCGCGGTTCCACCGCGCACCGGGACCCGCTCGGCGCCGACCTCGACCGTGGTGGCCTGGTCGGCCCTGAGGTTGTGCCACCACACCGGATCGGTGTCCGCGCCGCCCTTCGTGGCGAAGACGAGGTAGCGCCCCCCGTCCGCGAGGTGCGCCAGCGGGGTGACCTGCTCCGCGCCGCAGCGGGCTCCGGTGCCGCGCAGCAGGAGCAGCGTGGCGCCCGCGACGCGGCCACCGACCCGGCCGCCGCTCGCCCGGAACTCGGCGGTGACGGACGCGGTGGGGTCGTCGGGGTGGTCCACGCACCCCTCCGCGCCGCCGCCGGACAACGTCGCCGGGTCGGGGTCCGCGACGACGGCGATGGCCGCGTCCAGCGCCGCGCCGCGGGCGGTCAACGCGCGCTCCTCGCCCACCCCACCGCCTTCGGCGCGTCCGCACGGGGTGCGAACGCGCCCGATGGCCACCCGACCGCCGCGGGACGCGTGTCCGTCCGCGCCCCGCGCGGTGGCGCGGTTGATCAACCGTAGGATGGCTCACGTTCTCGCGGGAGCGCGCTCCGCGCGACGACCGCCGGGGCGTCCGGATCCGAGGCGCCCCCGACCCGCTCGAAGGGATTGCCGTGAAGCCGCTCGGTGCGTCCGACCCGACCGCGATCGGTCGGTACCGGATCCTGGCAGAGCTGGGCCGGGGCGGCATGGGCCGCGTGCTGCTGGGTTCCGGTCCGGACGGGCGGCTGGTCGCGGTCAAGCTGATCCACGTCGGGCTCGTCGGGGACGAGGGGTTCCGCGTCCGCTTCAGCCGCGAGGTCGAGGCGTCCAGGAAGGTCTCCGGGGCCTACACCGCCGCGGTCGTCGAGGCCGACGCGGAGGCCGAGATCCCCTGGCTGGCGTCGGTGTTCGTGCCCGGCCCCTCGCTGCACGACGCCGTGGCGGCGACCGGGCCGCTGTCGGAGGAGTCCGCGCTGCGCCTGGCGGCCGGGCTCGCGACGGCGCTGATGGAGATCCACCGGGTCGGCCTGGTGCACCGGGACCTCAAGCCCTCCAACGTCCTGCTGACCGACGACGGCCTCCGCGTGATCGACTTCGGCATCGCCAAGGCCGTGGACGACCCCGGCAACAACCTCACCCACGCGGGCTCGATGGTCGGCTCGCCGGGGTTCATGTCGCCGGAGCAGATCGAGGACGGCACGCTCGGTCCGGCGAGCGACGTGTTCTCCCTCGGCGCGGTGCTCGCCGCCGCGTGCACGGGCCGGAGCCCGTTCACCGGCGCGTCCACGCTCCAGACGCTGAACAACGTGGTGAGCGTCCGCACCGACCTCTCGGCGCTCCCGCCGCGGGTGCGGCACATCGTGGAGCGGTGCCTGGAGAAGGACCCGAGGAGACGGCCGCGACCGGAGCAGGTCCTCGACCTGGCGCACCCGGTCCCGCCGTCGGTGCGGCCCTGGCTGCCCGCCGTCCACCGGCTGATCGACGACCAGCGCGCCGCCGTCTCCCGCTTCCTGCCCGCCGGGCCGGGGTCCGTTCCCCTGGAGGAGCAGACGATCCGCGTGGCCGTGCCCCGGCCGCAGCCCACCTCGGTCTACGCCGCGGTCGAGCGCGCCCAGGTCCAGCACGGGGGCGAGGCACCGCCGCCGCCCGCGCGCCGGGGCCCTCGGTGGGGTGTGGTGGTCGCCGCGAGCGCCGCCGTCGTCGCGCTGGTGGCGGGCGGGGCGGTCGTCTGGCAGAAGTGGCCGCTGTCCGGGAGCGCGAGCGGCGACACGGGTGGGGCGTCGCGGAGCACCACCGCGGGCACGACCACCACCACGGCCGGTACCACGTCGACCACGACCTCGGCGAAGTCCTCCTCCCCCACGACCACCACCACGGCCGAGCCCCCGGCCCTGAAGGAGCTGCGGCTCTACTGGAACGGCGACCTCCAGGACAACGCGACCTGCGCGGACGAGAACTGCCTCGTCCGCGAGCGCGGCGGGTACGGCCTCGCGGGGGTGCAGGGCCGGGTCCTGGTGTCCCCCGAGGACGGCGCGGTGCCGCTGAAGAGCTTCTGGAACGAGGCCCGCGGCGACGTCGTCACCTGCGGCACCCAGGCGTGCGTGGACGAGCAGGCCGTGGTGGGCTACACGTTCCTCCGCGACGAGGGCTTCGTGTACAGCTCCCCCCGGCCCGGCACGGTCCCGCTGCGGCTGTTCTGGAACGCCGAGCGCGAGGACAACGCCACGTGCGCGACCGAGCAGTGCGCCGCGGACCAGGCGAGCGTCGGCTACGTGTACGTCCGGGACGAGGGCTTCGTCACCGCGGGCTGACGTGGTGCTTGCCCACCGGGAGCATGAGCGGCCTGCCCGAGACCGGGTCGACGATGATCCGGCACTCCAGGCCGAACGCGGCGCGCACGCCCTCCGCCGTCAGCACCTCCTCGGCGGTGCCCGCCGCGTGCAGGCCACCGTCGGCCAGCGCGACGAGGTGGTCGGCGTAGCGCGCGGCCAGGTTGAGGTCGTGCAGCACCATCACGATGGTCGTCCCGCGGTCGCGGTTGAGGTCGGTCAGCAGGTCGAGGACCTCGATCTGGTGGCTCACGTCCAGGAACGTGGTCGGCTCGTCGAGCAGCAGCAGGTCGGTCTGCTGGGCGAGCACCATCGCGATCCAGACGCGCTGGCGCTGGCCACCCGACAGCTCGTCGACGGAGCGGTCGGCCAGGTCGGCCGTCGAGGTCGCGTCCAGCGCGGCGGCCACGGCGACGTCGTCCTCCCGGCGCCACCGCGACAGGACGCCCTGGTGCGGGTGGCGGCCCCGGCCCACCAGCTCGGTGACGGTGATGCCCTCGGGGGCCAGCGGCGACTGCGGGAGCAGGCCCATCGTCCTGGCCAGTACCTTGGCCGGGGTGCGGTGCACCAGCTTGCCGTCGAGCAGCACCCGGCCCGCCTTCGGGGCCAGCAGCCGGGACATCGAGCGCAGCAGGGTCGACTTGCCGCAGGCGTTCGCGCCGACGATCGCGGTGATCTCGCCGGGCGGGATCACCAGGTCCAGCGAGGTGATGACCGCGCGGTCGCCGTAGCCGATGGTCAGCTCCTCCACCGCGAGGGTGTGGGTGGTGGTCACAGCGAGCCTCCGGCCCGGTTGGTGCGGACGATGAGGTAGATCAGGTACGGCGCTCCCAGCACGCCGGTGACGACGCCGACCGGGTAGCGCGCGCCGAGCAGGAACTGGCCGCTGAAGTCCGCCACCAGCACCAGCAGCGCGCCGACCAGGGCCGCCGGGATCATCAGCGACCCGCTCGGTCCGACGAGCCTGGCGGCGATCGGTCCGGACAGGAACGCCACGAACGCGATCGGCCCGGTGGCCGCCGTCGCGAACGAGATCAGGCCGACCGCGGAGACGATCACGACGATCCTGGTGAGGTCGAGGCGCACGCCGAGCGCCGAGGCAGCGTCGTCGCCGAGCTGCGTGGTGGCCAGTCGGCGGGTCTGGGCGAGCAGCACCGGGCCGAGGACGACCGCGGCGCACAGGACGGGGACGACGTCGGACCAGGCGACGCCGTTGAGGCTGCCGGTGAGCCACCGCAGCGCCTGCTGGAGGTCCCAGTTGCCCGCGCCGTCGAGCACCCAGTTGATGGCGCTGGTGAGCATCGCGGCCATGCCGATGCCGATGAGGACGAGCCGGGTGCCCGCGACGCCGCCCCGGTAGGACAGGAGGTAGACGAGCAGCGCGACGCCCAGCCCGGCGGCGATGGCGAACACCTCCACGGCGGCGCCGGACAGCGAGAGCGAGACGATCGCGAACGCGGCGGCGGCGCTCGCGCCCGCGCTGATGCCGATGACGTCCGGGCTGGCCAGCGGGTTGCGCAGCATCGTCTGGAAGGTCACGCCGCCGATGCCGAAGCAGAGCCCGACGAGCGTGGCCAGCACGGCGCGCGGCAGCCGCAGCCTGCCCACGGTGAACGACGCCCCCGGCACCTGCTCGCCGAGGACGACGGCGATCACGTCGGCGGGCGGGTAGAACCGCTGGCCGACCATGAGCGAGGTCGCGACGGCCGCGAGGACCAGCGCGCCGAGCAGCGCGATCACGGTGCGGCGGCGCCGGGACCGGCGGGTCCTGGTGCGCGCGACGAGGTCGACGGTGGCGCTCACAGGGCACGGACCTTCTGCCGTCGGACGATCCAGATGAAGAACGGCGCTCCGACGAGCGCGGTGATGATGCCGACGTCGATCTCCTCCGGCCGGGTCACCAGGCGGCCGACGACGTCGGCCGAGGTGAGCAGCACCGCGCCGCCGAGCGCGGAGAACGGCAGCAGCCAGCGGTGGTCGACCCCGATCAGCAGCCTGAACAGGTGCGGGACGACCAGGCCGACGAACCCGATGGGGCCTGCCGCCGCGGTGGCCGCGCCGCACAGCACCACCGCCCCGACCGAGGCGCTGAGCCGGGTGAGCGCGACCCGTTCACCGAGACCGGCGGCCAGGTCGTCGCCCAGCGCCAGCGAGTTCAGCCCGCGCGCGGTGACCAGGCACAGGACCGCGCCGACCGCGAGGAACGGCAGCACCAGCGAGATCCGGCCGAACGACGCGCCGCCGACCCCGCCGACGTACCAGGACCGGAACGTCTCGGAGATGTCGTTGCGCGCGAGCACGACCGCGCTGATCATCGACGTGAGCGCCGCCGAGGTGACCGCGCCCGCGAGGGCGAGCTTGAGCGGCGTGGGTCCACCGCGGCCGAGGGAGCCGACGGCGTAGACGAACACCGCGGCCGTCGCGGCACCGCCGATGGCGACCCAGACGTGGGCGGTCTCGCCGACCAGGCCGAAGGAGACCATGCCGGTCACGACGGCGAGCGAGGCGCCCGTGTTCACCCCGAGGATGCCGGGGTCGGCCAGCGGGTTGCGGGTCACGCCCTGCATCACCGCTCCGGCCACGCCCAGGGACGCGCCGACCAGCACGGCCAGCACCGTGCGCGGGACGCGCTGCGAGACGGCGGCCTGCGCCAGCGTGTCCCGCGTGCCGGTGAGGCCCGCGAGGACGTCGTCCAGGCCGACGTCGCGCGCGCCCGCCACCACCGACGCGACCGCGGACACGAGCAGGGCGGCGAGCCCGAGGAGCAGCCAGGAGGTCCGGACGCGACCGGGGTGCCGCGCGGTGGCGGCACCCCGGTCCTCTCCCCGGTCCGTCGACGTGGTCACTTGACCTTGTCGGCGGCGGCCGCGAGCTTGCCCGCGTAGTCGTCCAGCACCCACGACACGGACATCGGCGTCGGGTTGGCGGCGGTCCCGGCGGGCGAGCTGCCGGACAGCATCACCACGGCGCCGTCGGCCACGGCCCGCATCTTGGACAGCAGCGGGTCGGCGGCGAGCGTGCGGCCCACCTGCTCGTCGCCGTAGCCGACGACGATGTCGACGTCGTCGAAGGCGTCGATCTGCTCCGCGCTCTGCTGGAGGGCGAACTTGTCGGTGGACGCCGAGGCGGTGGCGATGCTGCCGGGCGTGGTCATGCCGAGGTCGAGGAAGAACTCCGCGCGGGTGTCGTGCGTGGTGTAGAAGCCGACCTGGCTCAGGTCCGTGGTGTCGAAGTGCGTCATGAACATCGTCGACTTGCCCTGGAGCTGCGGGTACTTCGCCTTGACGGCACCGATCCGCCCCTCGATGTCGGAGATCATCTTCTGGCCGTCGGCGGACCGGCCGATCGCCTTGCTGCTCAGGGTGATGCTCTCCCGCCACGGGGTCGCCCAGGCGGCCTTGGGGTAGGCGACGACGGGGGCGATCTCGCTCAGCGTCGTGTACTCCTCCTGCGTGAGCCCGGAGTACGGGGCCAGGATGACGTCGGGGCGGGTGTCGGACACCGCCTCGAAGTCGATGCCGTCGGTCTCGTCGAACAGGACCGGCGTCGGGGCGCCCAGCTCCTTCAGCTTCGCCGAGACCCACGGCAGCAGGCCGTCGGTGTCGTCGTCGCCGAAGTTGGCCTTGGCCATCCCCACGGGCACGATGCCCAGCGCGAGCGGCACCTCGTGGTTGGCCCAGGCGACCGTGGCGATGCGCTCGGGCTTCTTGCTGATCGTCGTCTTCCCGAGCGCGTGCTCGACCGTGACCGGGAACGAGTCCGCGGCGGGGGTCTGCCCCGCGCCGGCCTCACCCCCGCCGTCCCCGCTCGGGGACGAACAGGCGCTGAGGACCAGCGCGGCGGCGACGGCCCCGGCCAGGAAACGGCGTGAACGCACGGGAAGAACCCCTCTCATCTGCGGCAGAGCACCGGCGGCGGTGCCGCACCCCACGCGTCCGGTCGGTGGAGGTGACGCTCCCACCACGGCGCGAAGTGTGCTTAGCCTTGCCTAAGCTAAGCGGCAGACGAGGGGGTCGGAAGATCTACCCGGTGTGATCTGAAACCCGTTTCAGCGAGGTCCCGTGCCCGTGCGGTCACGCCCCGTGTCGACCACTCATCCGGGGAGGAACCCGGCGGCGGGCAACGGCCGTTCGACCTCGACGCGCCCCTCGAACAGCCGCGAGACCGCGGGCGCGGCGTCGGAGTACTCCGGCCAGTCGGCGGTGCCGTCGGTGGCGAAACGGAGCCAGGTCCGGTGGACGTGGTCGGCCAGCGCCTGCGGCGGGTCCTCCCCCACCATGCCGCGCGGGCCGGAGACCGAGGGCAGCGTGTCGAACACGAAGCCGAGGTCCACGCCGTGGGCGGCCCCGAGGCGCCCGCGGGAGGCCGGTGAGCGCCAGTCGAACTCGAAGAAGTGGGTGCGGCCCCGGTGGGCCGCCGCGTACCGCCGGGCGGGCAGGCGGAACGACAGGTCGCCGAGGACGCGCGAGAGCACCTCGCCTCCCCGGAGGCCGGGGTGCTCCTCGCGGTAGCGGCGGAAGAGGTCGCCGCCGCGGGGGACGAGGCGCCCGAGCGCCAGGCGGGCCGCCCACGCGGGAACGCCGAGCAGGCGGTACGGGGCGAACCACGAGTTCGCCTCGTCCTCGGTCGTGCCGATCAGCAGGTCGACCTCCCGGCCCGCCCCCGCGCGCAGGGCGTCGAGCGGGTGGACCGGGAGCACGTCGTCCCCGACGACCGGGTTGACCACCCCGAGGCCGAACGACGGGTCGAACCCGGACTCGTCCCGCATGGACACCGCGCCCGGCCGGGCGGCCTTCCGCAGCGCGGTGACGAGCGCCTCCGGGTCGACCGCCCGGAACCCGTCGCGGTCCGGCGCGACGCCGAGGGTCGAGGCGAGCCGGTGGGTGACGCGGTGGGCGATCTCGACCGGGTACACGGCCGAGCCGTGGCCGCTCTGCACGATCGCCCTGCCGAACAGCCCGACCGACAGCGGACTGGTGACCAGGGCCGACACGGCGATGCCGCCCCCGGACTCGCCGAAGAGCGTCACGTTCTCCGCGTCACCCCCGAACGCGGCGATGTTGGCGCGCACCCACCGCAGGGCGGCCAGGACGTCGCGCAGCCCGAGGTTCGTCGGCGCCCCCGGCACGGCGACGAAGCCCTCGACGCCGAGGCGGTAGTTCACCGCGACGACCACCGCGCCGTCGCGGGCGAACGCGCGACCGTCGTGGACGGCGGCGTCCTTGCTGCCCAGCACCAGTCCCCCGCCGTGCACGTAGACCAGGACCGGGCGGCGCTCGGCCCCCACCGGGGCCCAGACGTTCAGGGTCAGGTAGTCGTCCCCGCGCCGCCACCCCGGACCCGTGATCGGGACCGTGTCGATGCCGGGGAACGCGAGCGCCCCCTGCGGCGCGGACGGCCCCGGCACCAGCGCGTCGCGGACGCCGATCCACGGGAGCGCCGGTTCGGGCTCGGCGAAGCGCAGGTCCCCGACTGGTGGAGCGGCGTAGGGAACACCCAGGTACGCGGCGACGCCGTCGCGGACCGATCCGCGCACCCGGCCCGCGGTCGTGTCGGCCGACTCGTGGTCCGTCATGTCGTCTCCTCACGTCGATGACGGCACGCTACGCCAGGCTGGCACTCGGTGCCAACCTGGCGCGTCCGGTAGCCTGTCGGCCGTGCCCCAGCCACCGCCCGTGCCGACCCTGTGGGACAAGACCCGCGCCCTCGTGCACTCCCAGGTGACCGACGTCGCCCTCGACCTGTTCCTCGCCCAGGGGTTCGAGGAGACGACGATCGACCAGGTGGTGGCCTCGGCGGGGATCTCCAGGCGCTCCTTCTTCCGCTACTTCGGGACGAAGGAGGACATCGTGCTGGGCGACGCCGACACCCTCGGCCCGCTGTTCGCCGAAGCGCTGGCCGCCCGCCCGAGCGACGAGGACCCGTGGACGGCGCTGGAAAGGGCGGCGTCCGCCCTGCCGTCGTCCCGCTTCCCCGAGGACCGCGCGTTCGCCATCGCCAAGCTCGTGTTCACCACACCGTCCCTGCGCGCCCGCCACGCCCAGAAGCACGCGGCCTGGCAACGCGCCCTCGTCCCCGTCCTCCAGCGGAGGATGGGCACCGCCGACGGCCCGGACATCCGCGCCACGGCCATCGTCGCGGCGGCACTCGCGTGCCTGGACGCGGCGCGGGAGGTGTGGGTCGCCACCGGGGGCACCACCCCGTTCCCGGCCCTGTACCACGAGGCCGTCGCCGCGATCAGGGACTGAACCGTCCACACCGGACCCAACCGGCATCACGGCGGACCGAGCACCACGTCATCCACCAACACCCGCAAATCCCGCCCCGCAACCGACCAACCACCCACGAACACCTCCAGATCCACCTCAACCCCAACCGCGAAGTCCACGCTCAACCACGTGTACCCCGACAGCTCACCGAACGACCGCTCCACCACCACCCCCTGCCCGAACGGCCGCCGCACACCCAAGAACCCCGCCGAACCACGCACGAACGCGGTCAACCGGTACCGCCGCCCCGGCTGCACCACGATCGGCTGGAACAGGTCGTTCCACCCCGATCCGGGCCGCACCCACCCGTTGTTCGTGCCCGAGTGGGACTGGCCGTCGTAGTCGATCCCGCCGCGGCCGGTGACCCGCCACGGCGCCGGACCCGCGCCGGGCGGCCGGTTCTCGAAACCGCCGTCGTGCAGCAGGTTGGGGTCCAGCGCGACGTCACCGAGCCGCAGCCGCATCAGGCGCACGTGGTAGGGCCCCCACTGGGACATCGCGAAGTAGAGGTCGGGGCCGTCGGCGCTCGCCGGGTGCAGGTACGAGCCGTACAGGCCGGGGAAGTCGCCGTCGTGGGCCACGACCTGGCCGCCGGTCCACGGGCCGGTGGGCTCGGTGGCGGTGCGCAGCACGACCGCCCGCCGGGTGAGGTCGAGGTGCAGCGCGACCCACCGGCCCAGGTAGCCGTTGTACAGCACGGAAAGCTCGCCCACCGGGCCCGACATGACCGGCAGCGAGCTGTCCACCGCGCCGACCCGCCACCCGGCCGCGGTCCAGTACTCGTACGCGGCGGTGTCGAGGACGCGCGCCTTGGCGACGCGGGCGACGTGGGCGTTGCCGAACCTGCCGCTCGGCGTGCCGAAGAGGTAGGCGTACCCGTCCCGCTCGGCGAACGCGCCGAGCTGGAACCGGCCTCCTCCGCCGCTGTCGGGCCAGCGGGCGGAGGTGGACTTCACCCAGGTCCGGCCGCCGTCGTCGGAGTGGGCGATCCCGGCGTAGTTGGTGCGCCACTGCCCTTCGCCGGGTCCCCACTCCCGCACGGACATGTAGTGCAGGTAGTCGCGCGAGCCGTCGCTGAAGCCCGCCGTCGGGATCACGGTCACCTCCGGCACGGAGGGGTCGGCGGGCAGGACCTGCCGCGCGTGACCGGGCCGGTCGGTGACCATGGAGTCGATGGTCATGCCGTCGGTGAGGTCGGTGTCGGTGGAGTGGGCCAGGGTGTTGAAGCGCCAGTCCGCCGGACCGCCCGCGCCCGGTCCCGTCCAGTCCGCGCCGTAGGTGTCGCCGAACGCGGTCGCGACCCGCCCCCGGCTGTCCCGCCACATGATCCCCAGGTCGGTGGCGTGGACGGTGAAGCGCTCGGCGGTGCGGTTGACGTCGCCCGCGCCCTGCCCCGCCACCAGGGCGACGGGCTGGGCCGGGGAGAGGGTGGTGGTCTGCCGAATTTCGGCACGGGCGGTGGTGACGCCGGTCGCGGCGGTGGCGACCAGCGCCGCCGCCGCGACGAGTGCGGTGGATCGGGACATGTCCTTCCCCTCCGGGGAGTCGTGCGCCGGGTCAGCAGGTCCGGTTCACGTAGGCCGAGGACAGCGAGTCGTTGGGCACGGCACCCCACGGGAAGTTGCCGCGGCTGAACCCCGGCATCCCCTGGCGGGGGTCGGTGTCCGGCTGGCCGGCGAAGAACGTGCCGCTCGCGCACGAGTCCCACGAGCTGGCCTGGTCGTTGAGGTCCAGCGGCACGTAGTGGGTGCCGGGACCGCCGGTGACGCACACCGACCAGCCCGCGTCCCACTCGGGCGAGCCGTACGGGCCGTTCTCGTAGTAGGCGAACGAGCAGGCCTCCGCCGCCACCGCCGGACCGGTGCGGGTGGCGGGCGTCAGGCAGGTCCGCCCGACCTCGCTGCCGACGTCCGGGACGAAGGTGACCTCGCACCCCGCCAACGGCACGGCGGCCCCCTCGACGCGGCCCGCCGGAGCCGACGCGCTCGCCGCGTGCCCCCCGGTGGCCAGCAGCAGGATCGCACCCGCCGCGAGGAGAGTCGTCCGCTTGACGTCCATGAGAACCCCCTGATCGGGAAGTCCGGCGACTGCCGACCAGTCGCCGCGCTGGGGTCATCCCTAGCGCCGCCCGGTTGTTCACGGTCGGGCGGCGGAGGTGCGGAACGGGACGCCGAACAACCCGACCCGACGCCGGGGGTGGGTGCGGCACCCGGAGCGGCGCACCTCGGACACGGCTGCGTCCTCGCGCCGGGCGGACCGGGCGGACCGGGCAGACCGGGCAGACCGAGCAGACCGAGCAGACCGAGCAGACCGAGCAGACCGGGCGGACCGGGCGGACCGGGCGGACCGAGCGGACCGAGCGGACCGGGCGACGATCCGGTGACCACCGCCGCGAACGCCCGCGGGCCTGCCCCACCGCACACGACGACGGCCGTCCGGCGCTCGTGCTCACACCGGCGCTCGCGGGATCTCCCGGACGCGCCGCTCCAGGTCGCGTTCGATGCGGGACATGGTCTCCCCGTAGGCGCGGTCCAGGTCGATGCCCAGGCGGTCGGCCAGCACGAAGCTCCACCAGACGCTCTCGGCGAGCTTGTGCTCCAGCTCGGCCGTGGGATCGCCGGGGACGGCCCGGGTCCCCTCGTGGGCGAGCAGCAGCCTGCCGATGCAGCCGACGTCGTTGCCGAAGCCCAGCACGAGTTCGTGCAGCGTCCACGTCTTGCCGTTGAGGTGCTCCTCCAGCCGCTCGTAGAGCGCGCGCACCCGCAGTGCGCGGTCCTTCGCCGCCGCGAGTTCCCCGTGGTGCCCGGTCGTGGTGCTCTCCTTCACAGGTCGACGATCCGGCTGTCCGCGATGGCGGTGACGATTTCCGGACCGTAGGCGGATGCGGGCGTCTGGAAGCCCGGCCTGACGTCCCCGGCGAGCACCCGGCGGGCGATCTCGACGGTCGACAGCCGGGTGAAGCCGTAGCCGGTGGGGGTGTCGGCGAACGACCGCACCACGGTGCCGTCGTGGTCGGTGACCTCGACCGCGACCCGGCTCCTGCCCAGCGCGCGCTGCCGCTCGGTGGGGCCGTCCGGCAGGTCCGCCAGGTCGCCTGAGGGGGCGGGCAGCGCCCGGCCGTTCTCGAAGTACACCTCGATGTTCGGCACCCCGGTCGAGCGCCACGCCGTGACGAGGTCCCCCATGGGCAGCAGCACGGAGCTCTCCGGGCCGTCGCCGTAGTCGAGGAGGGCCGTGGTCGGCTCGGGCAGCGCCGTGATGCGGCCGTCGGCCCGCACGAGCGCGCCCAGCTCACCGATCGAGCCGTTGCTGGCGAGCGACCCGCGCGAGAACATCGACCCGCCCGCGAACACCTCGTCCGGGTCGGGTCCCCGGTAGAGCTTGAGGCCGATCTTGAGCGTGCGCGGGCGGGGCACGCGGCGCGCGGTGTGGGCGGCGAGGCCGTCGCTGGGCACGACGTCCCACCCGGCGCCGGGCAGGAGCATCACCCCCGCCGCCTCGGCGGCGTCACCGAGGGACTCCGCGAGCGCGAAGACGGCGTACTCGGCGGTGGTGTCGAGGTAGTGCACGCCCGCGCGGACGGCGGCCCGCATCACGGGGCCCGCGGTGCGGTCGAAGGGGCCCGCCGCGTTGAGCACCACCGCGATCCCGGCCAGCCCGGCGAGCAGCGCCTCCTCGTCGTCCACGGGGAACACCGCGGCGGGCACGCCGAGTTCCTCGGCGAGCGCCGTGACCCGCGCGGCGTCGCGGCCCGCGACGGTGAGGTCGAGGCCGACCTCCTTCGCCCGGTGGGCGATCAGCCGCCCGGTGTAGCCGGTGGCCCCGTAGACAAGCAGGTGTCCGTTCATCAGTCCCGTTCCTCCGTTCAGCGCTTGCGGTCACCGGGGACGCTAGGGCGAGATCCGGACAGGTTCTGTCCGGGTCGTGCCCTACCATCCGCAGGTGTGATCAGCACCTCCGCCCGTCTGCTCCGGCTGATCTCCCTGCTGTCGTCGCGTCCGTCGTGGACGGCGGGGGCGCTCGCGGAGCGCATGGAGGTCACCGAGCGCACGGTCCGGCGCGACGTGGCGCGGCTGCGCGAACTCGGGTACGGCATCGAGTCCGATCCCGGTCCGTGGGGCGGGTACCGGCTCGGTGTGGGGCGCAGCGCCCTCCCGCTGGTGCTCGACGACGAGGAGTCGCTGGCCGTCGCCGTCGCCCTGCGCGAAGCCGCGCGGACCGGCGTGCTGGGCGGCGACCAGGCGGTGCTGTCGGCGCTGCTGAAGCTGAGCAGGCTGCTGCCGTCGGGTGTCGCGGCCCGGCTCGCCGGGATGGACACGGCCGTCGAGCACACCTCCGGTCCCGGTGAGCAGCCGCTGTCCTCGCGACTGCTGGCCGCGCTGGCCAGCGCCTGCCGCCGGGGTGAGCGCGTGCGACTGTCCTACCGCGACCGGCAGGGGCGCGAGACGGTCCGGGAGGTCGACCCGCACCGGCTGGTGTTCACCGGCCACCGCTGGTACCTCGTGGCGCTCGACGTCGCGAGAGGACGGTGGCGGACGTTCCGCGCCGACCGCGTGGCCGACGCCAGGTCGACCGGGCAGGCGGTCGAGCTCGGCACACCGCCGGACGCGGCGGAGATGGTGGCGCGCGTGCTCACCAGCGACTACCCGGTGTACGCGCGGGTGGCGCTGGCGCGGTCGCCCGACCAGGCGCGCCGTCTGGTCCCGCCGACGGCGGGCACGTGCGAGGCCGACGGGGCCGGGGGCACGGTCGTCACGATCGGCGGCGTGGACCCCGAGTCGCTCGCACGGCGGCTGCTCCAGCTCGGCACGCCGTTCCGCGTGCTGTCACCGGACGCGGTGCGCGACGCCGTCCACCGGCACGCGCTGGCGCTGGCCGAGGACAACCCGCCCACCGCCCCCTGACCGCGGCGCGTCAGCTCCCCGCGTGCTGGGAGACCAGGCGGGACAGCGCCTCCGCGCTGCGGCTGCCCGGTTCCGCGGTGCCGACGAGGAGCTGCTGGCCGGGCGCGTCGTGCACGTCGAAGGTCTGGTAGGTCAGGTCGACACGACCGACCACGGGGTGCGCGAACACCTTGAACGCGCGGGTCAGCCCGCCGACGGACTGGTCCTCCCACAGCTCCCGGAACTCCGGTGAGGCCTCCAGCAGGTCGTCGACCAGCTCGGAGATCTCGCGGTCGTTCGGGAACCGGCCCGCGTTGAGCCTCAGCGCGAACACCGTGGCGCGGACGACCGTCGACCACTCGACGAACACCGACCGCGCCACCGGGTGCTGGAACAGCACCCGCACCACGTTGGCGGTGCCCTCGAAGGGCGCCAGCAGGGCGGTGGCGACGGTGTTGGCGGCCAGCACGTCGAACGACGGGCCCAGCACGTAGGCGGCCGACGTCGGGAACGCCTCCAGGAGCTGGAGCAGCGACGGGTGCACGAGGGCGAGGGGGCTGTCCTGGCCGAGGCGGGGGGTCAGCCCCGCGAGCCGGTACAGGTGCTCCTCGGCGTCCGCGCGCAGCCGGAGCGCCCGGCCGATCGCCGCCAGCACCTGCGCCGACGGGTTGCGCTCCCGGCCCTGTTCGAGCCGGGCGTAGTAGTCCGCGCTCACCCCGGCCAGGACCGCCACCTCCTCCCGGCGCAGGCCCGCCACCCGACGGCTGCCGCCCGCGCCGACGAGTCCCGCGTCGGCGGGGTCCAGCCGCGCGCGGCTCGCACGGAGGAAGGCGCCGAGCGGGTTGTCCTGGTCAGCGGGCATGGCCGCGACGGTACCGGCGGGGCGTGCCGCTGTCCTCGGCACGGGTACCGCCACGCCGCGGCTCACGCCGGGCGGGAGGCCGTCGAGCCGGCACCGGTGACGGTGGCCGTCCCCCGCTGGGCGCCGGGCAGCGGCGCGGAGCCCAGCGCGGTCTCCAGCCGCTCCCACCGCGTGACCACGTCGGTCATCATCAGCATCAGGACGTCGGGGAAGGCGTGCAGGAAGCTCCGGTACCGGTAGTGGTCCAGGTAGTACACCACCACGTCGTCCGTGAGCGCCGTGACCGACGTCGTGCGGGCGTTGAAGAACAGGTCGTGGTGGCCGAGCAGGGCGCCGCGGCCCAGCACCGCGCGGTCGTAGACGCCGCCGAAGTCGACCTCGACCCGCCCGCTCGTGACGAGGAAGACCCCGTTGGCCTCGTCGTCCTCCCGGCAGAGGGAATCGCCCGCGCCGTAGGGGATCTCGTCGAACATCGAGGCCAGCGTGTCGAGTTCCGCGTCGACCAGCGGGGCCAGCAGCCGCACCCCGTGCGGGTCGACGGCCTCCCGCAGGCACGCCACCCGCTCGGCCAGCTCGCGCTCGGAGAGGTGCGTCATCCGCATCCGCGCGAAGCGCAGCGTCCGGTCGGTGTCGCGCGTCCGGCGGCGGGACGTGCCGGTGCCCGGCGGGACGTGGAGGGTCTCGTCCCCGCTGATCCGCGCGGCCTCGCGCCTGCCGGACTCGTAGGCGCTGTGCACGCAGCCCCAGTGGTGGGGGTTGGTGGCCTCACCGGCGAAGAACAGCCGGTCGCCGACCGGTTCGGCGAGCGTGCCGAGGTCCTTGGCCGAGGAGCCGACACCGATGCACGTGTACGAGCCGAGGGAGTGGGGGTCGGTGGACCACGCGGTGCGAGAGACGTGCTCGGGCGCGGGCGCGTCGGCGCCGAAGACGTCCCGCACGACCGTCGTGGCGTAGGTGGAGACGTCCTCCTCGGACCACGTCTCCACCTCGCGGCCGAGGGAGCCGCCCAGCAGCATCACCAGGATCGGCTTGCCGTGGGACTTCCACATGCTGATGACCACGGTCGGGTAGCGGTCGGTGTCGCGGCACAGGTAGCCGAAGACGTACTGGTCCCTCGGCCAGAACGGTTCCCGGTAGTGCAGGGCGATCTTGTTGAGGGTGCCGAAGCCCAGCCGGGCGATGGCCGAGCGCTTGGCCTCGGGCAGCGGCGGCTCGAAGCGCACCGACCCGGCCTTGAGCACCCCGAGGGGCACGGTCACCAGCACCTTGTCCGCCTCGAAGACACCGCGGTCGGTCGTGACCCGCACGGGCCGGGCCCCGGTGTCGATCCGCGTGACCACGTGCCGCGGCCGGACGTCCAGCCCCTCGGCGACGGCGTCCACCACCGACCGGTAGCCGTGGCACAGGGTGCTGTCGCCGTAGCCGTAGACCAGGTAGCCGTCCTCCCAGTACTTCAGCGACAGCTTGTCGGCGTCCTCGCCGACGTCCTCGCGCAGGATCACGTTGAGGTGGTAGCGGACCGCCTGCGCGTCCTCCTCCGACAGCCCGCGCTCGGCGAGGACCTGGCGGACGGCCTCGCCGAGCGGGATGTCCGGGTGCTCGCCCCGGCGCGCGGTGTCGGCGCGGCGCTCCAGCTCGTGCAGCACGTCGTCGGCCAGTTCCAGGGTGCGGCGCTTGTGCCGGTGGCCCGCCGCGCGGCCGTCGGCGCCGAACAGGTCCAGGCTGTCGAACCCTCCCGTGTAGGCGCTGTCGCCGCCCACGTAGCTGTGCGGGATGCCGAGGTCCTCGACCAGTTCGGTGATCGGGTTGCCGTCCGTGCCGTGGATCCAGTGCGCGCCGAGGTCGACCCCGTGCTCGTCGGTCCAGATCCGACCGCCGAGGCGGTCGCGCGCCTCCAGGACGGTCACGGGGTGACCGAGTTCCCGCAGCGCTCGCGCGGCGGCCAGACCGGACATCCCGGCTCCCACGACCAGAACGCTGGGTGGACCGTCCTCTGTGGCTTCTCGCGGCATGGTCCGATTGTCGGTCGTCGTGCTCGGTCCGGGACAGTCCCGGATCGTGTGCTCGCGCTGGGCCGTCCGGGTTGTCCCCGTGCCCGGCCCTGCTGACTACCCTGGTCCGGTGACCACTGAGCTGGCCCTGCTGTCACGGGTGGCCTACCGCGGCGAGGAGATCACGAGGCCGCGGCTGCGCGGACTGCTCGCGCTCCTCGCGGGCGACCTGCGCTCGGGCTGCGGGACGGCCCGGCTCGTGGAGGGGCTCTGGCCGGACGAGCGGCCGGAGAACCCGCCCAAGGCCCTCCAGGTCCTCGTCTCCCACGCCCGCGCGCGGCTGGGGTCCGAGGTCATCGTCACCACCCCCGTCGGCTACCGGCTCGCGCTGGGCGAGGACCAGGTCGACGCCTCCGCCATCCTGCTCAGGGCCGCCGCGAGCGCCCGGCACGCCCGGACCGGCGACCACTCCTCGGCCCTCGACCACGCCGAGGCCGGGCTCGCGCTGTGGGACGGGCCCGCGGCCTGGGACGCCGACCGCCACGACCCGCTGTCCGACCTGCGCGCGGAGCGGGCGTCGACCTTCCGGTCGCTGGTGCGGTCCCGCGCGCTCGCGCTGGCCAGGCTGGGTCGCCGCGCCGAGGCGGCCCACCCCCTCACCGACCTCGCCCGCGAACGCCCGCGCGACGAGGAGGTGCTGGCCGAGCTGCTGCGCTGCGAGGCGGAGACGCTCGGGCCGTCCACGGCGCTGGCCAGGTACGAGACGTACCGGCGGGCGCTGCGCGAGGAGCTGGGCAGCGACCCCGGTCCCGAGCTGCGGGCCGTGCACGAGCGGCTCCTGCGCGGTGACGCCCCCGCGGTCCGGCACCGCGTGCCGCACGACCCCAACCCGCTGCTCGGCCGCGAGGCCGACATCGCCGCCGTGACCGGCCTGCTGCGCACGTCCCGCGTCACGTCGATCGTCGGAGCGGGCGGGCTGGGCAAGACCCGCCTCGCGCACGCCGTCAGCCGTCGGGCGGAGCAGCGGGTCGTGCACTTCGTCGCGCTCGCGGGCGTCACGGCCGAGAGCGACGTCGTCGCGGAGGTCGCGGCCGTCCTCGGCGGCGGCGAGTCGGGGCTCGGCCAGCTCGGTCGGCCCACCGCCGGGCGGGACGTCGCCGCCGTCGTGACCGCGCTCGGCGGCGGCCCGGTGCTGCTGGTGCTGGACAACTGCGAGCACGTCGTGCGCGGGGCCGCCGAACTCGTGCGGGCGCTGGTGGCCGCGACCGAGGACGTCCGCGTGCTCACCACCGGCCGCGCCCCGCTCGGCCTGTCGTCGGAGTCGGTGTACCCGCTGCCCGCGCTGAGCCCGTCCACGGCGGTCGAGCTGTTCCGGCAGCGCGCGAGGGCGGTGCGGCCCGGAGTCGACCTGCCGGACGCGGTGGTGCGGGAGCTGTGCGGGCACCTGGACGGGCTGCCGCTCGCCGTGGAGCTGGCGGCGGCCCGCGTGCGGGTCATGTCGGTCACCGAGGTCGCGCGCCGCTTGGACGACCGGCTCGGCCTGCTGCGCGGCGGGGCGCGGGACTCCCCGGAGCGGCACCGCACGCTGCACGCCGTCATCGACTGGAGCTGGGCGCTGCTCGACCCCGCCGCGCGGGCCGCGATGCGCGCGCTGTCGGTGTTCCCCGGCGGTTTCGGCGCGGACGCCGCGCGCTCCGTGCTCGGCGGGGACGCCGTGCCGGTGCTGGAGCGGCTCGTCGACCAGTCGCTGCTCGCGGTGTCGGACGACGGGACGGACGCGCGCTTCCGGATGTTGGAGACGGTGCGCGAGTTCAGCGCCGCCCGCCTCCACGAGGCCGGTGGGGCGGACGCGGCGACCGACCGCTTCCTCGGCTGGGCCCGCGACTTCGGCCTCGCCCACCACGAGTCGCTGCTCGGGGCCGACCTCTCCCGCGGCCTCCGGCTGATCCGGCCCGAGCAGGACAACCTCGTGCGGGCGCTGCGCCTCGGCGTCGACCGGGAGGACGGCCCCACCGTCGCGGCGACGGCCGCCGTGCTGGGCAGCCTGTGGACGATCGAGTCCAACCTGACCCGCATGGCGACGCTGACCGGCGACCCGCTGCGGGTGCTCTCGCACTTCCGCCCCGACCCGGAGTTCGTGGAGGTGACCAGGACGGCCGCGGTGCTGAGCGCGCTGACCGCCTACCTCCTCGCCCGCGGCCCGAGCCCGCTGCGCGCCCTGTTCGTCCTCCGCCGCCTGCCACCGGTCGCTCCGACCACGCCCGTCCGCGCGGTGGAGGCCGTGCTGCGCGCGACGGTCGACGGCGGCGCCACCGCGGAGTCGCTCGGCGAGCACGGGAACCGCCTGGTGGCCGGGATGGCCGACAGCACCGCCAGCTACGCGCGGGAGCAGGCCAACCACCTCGACGCGGCGCTGGTCTCGGCGAGGCGGATGCTCGCGGCGTTCGAGCACGCGGACACGCCCTGGCTGCGGGCCGTCGCCCACTCCCGGATCGGCGAGCTGTGCCTGAGGCTCGACCGCGGCGACGAGGCCAGGCAGCACTTCACGGCCATGCTGCCCGTGCTGGAGCACCTGGGCACGAGCACCAGCGCGGCCCGCGTGCGGTGGGCGCTGGTGCTCGCCAACCTCCAGTGCGGCTCCTTCGACGAGGCGGAGCGCTGGCTGGAGCAGGCGGTGCTCGACGGCGAGGACGACACCCTCGACGTGCTGATGTTCGACCGCGGCGCCCGCGCCGAGATCGCACTGGCACGGGGCGACGCCGAGGCCGGGCTGGACCTGTGGCGCCGCGCGGTCGACCGGCTCAGGACCACGGGTCTGCTGGACGTGCCCGCCGACGAGGAGCCGTGGCCGCTGGAGGTCCAGTCCGCCGCCGTGGTCGCCCACGCCTACGGCGGCGCGGCCGATCGGGTGGCGGACGTCGTCGACCGGCTGCCGCACGCGCTGGTGGCGCTGCTCGACCGGCGGGCCGGGGTGTCGGCGATGCCCTTCGCGGAGTTCCCGGCCCACGGCGCGGTGCTGCTGGCGCTGGCCGTCGTGCGGCTCGACCTCGCCGAGCGCTCGGGCGACGAGCGGGCCGCGGCGGCGGGAGCGCGGATGGTCGCGCTGGCCGAGCGCCTCCGCTTCCCGTGCGGGTTCCAGCCCACCATGTCCCCCGCCCGCGCGCGGCGGGCCGCGCGGCGGGCCGACCGGCGGGCGTACGAGGACGCGGTGTCCACCTACGCCCGCCTCGACGACAGCGACCTGGCGGAGGCCGTCCTCGCGGTCCTGGGAACCCCGGCTACCGCGTCGGATCACGCCTGAACAGGGCCGTCGCCCAGAGGAACCCGGCCACCGCGAGACCGGTGCACCACGCGACCGCGGCGACCGCGCTGCCACCGACCGGCGTGCCCAGCAGCAGCCCCCGCATCGTGTCGATGACGGGGGTGAACGGCTCGTTCTCCGCGAACCAGCGCAGCACCCCCGACATCGAGTCCGGCGGCACGAACGCGCTGCTGGTGAACGGCAGCACCTGGACGAGGAGGGTGAAGAGGCTGACGCCCTCCGCGTTGCGGGCCGCGAGGCCGATCGCGACCGCCAGCCAGGTGAGCGCGAGGACCAGCAGCGCGAGCACGCCGATGGCCGCGAACCACCCCGCGGGCCCCGCGGCGGGCCGGAACCCCAGCAGCAGCGAGACCGCGATGACGAGGCCCGTGCTCACCATCGTCCGGACGGCGGCGGCGACCACGTGGCCCACCAGGACCGCCGGGCGGAAGATCGCCATGGTGCGGAACCTGGCGATGACGCCCTCGGTCATGTCCTTGTTGACCGCGAGCGCCGTCGTCGTGGCCCCGTACCCCACGGACATGGTGATGATCCCCGGCACGAGGTAGTCGACGTAGTCGCCGCCGCGCGCGGCGCCGCCGAGGCCCGCGCCGAGCGCGCTGCCGAACACCCCGACGAAGAGCAGCAGCAGGATGACGGGCAGCCCGAGGGACATGACCAGCACGTCGGGGAAGCGCAGGACGTGCCGCAGGTTGCGGCGCAGCATCGTCGCCGAGTCGGTCACGGCGTGGGAGGTCGTGGTCATCGGGCGCCCTCCTGCTCGGGGGTGGACCGGGTGGTGAGGGCGAGGAACACGTCGTCGAGGTCCGGTGTGTGGATGGACAGCTCGGCGACGTCGATCCCGGCGCGGTCCAGCCGGTCGAGCAGGTCGCGCAGCGAGCCCGCACCGCCGTCGCCCACGACCTGGAGGACCGGTTCGCCCTCGTCGCGGACCACCCCGCCGAGCAGCGCGGACGCCGCTGCGAGACCGGCGGTGTCCGGGAACCGCAGGCGGACGTGCCCGCCGGGCACCCGGCGCTTCAGCTCGGCCGGGGTGCCCTCGGCGACCACCCTGCCGCGGTCGAGGACGGCGATCCGGTCGGCCAGCTCGTCGGCCTCCTCCAGGTACTGCGTCGTCAGGAGGACGGTGGCGCCGTCGGCGACGAGTTCGCGGACGGCCTGCCACGTCGTGCGGCGGCTGCGCGGGTCGAGACCGGTGGTCGGCTCGTCGAGGAAGATGACCCTCGGGTCGCCGACCAGCGTCATCGCGAGGTCGAGCCGCCTGCGCATGCCGCCGGAGTAGGTCGCGACCCGCTTCCGCGCGGCCTCGACGAGGTCGAACCGGGCGAGCAGCTCGGCGGTGCGCCGCCTGCCCTCCACCCGGCCGAGGTGGCGGAGGTCCGCCATCAGGACCAGGTTCTCCTCGCCGGTGAGCAGGTCGTCCACCGCCGAGAACTGGCCGGTGACGCCGATCGCGGAGCGGACGCCGTCGGGGTTCGCGGCCAGGTCGTGGCCCGCGACGCTCACCTCGCCGCCGTCGGCGCCGATCAGCGTGGACAGGATCCGGATCGCGGTGGTCTTGCCCGCGCCGTTGGGACCGAGCAGTGCGAAGACGGTTCCCGCCTCGACCTCCAGGTCGATGCCGTCGAGCACCACGTGGTCGCCGAAGGCCTTGCGCAGCCCGGTCACCCCGACCGCGGGCTGGGATGCGGTGGTGGTCACGGTTCCCCTCTCGTCCCGGTGGCCTGGTGGCCACGTCTGGGCAGAGGGTGCGCGCGTCGGGGTTCAGCGGGGTTCCACCGCGGTTCAGCGAGGTTCGGCGGACACGGGACCGGCCCCGGACGAGGTCCGGGGCCGGTGGTGCCGCGGGGGTGGTCCCCCGGTCGTTCAGCGCGAGGGCAGGACGGCCCACAGCGCGAGGTAGACGACGAACTGCGGTCCGGGCAGCAGGCAGGACAGCACGAACAGCAGCCGGACCGTGCCCGCCCCCATGCCCCACCGCTCGGCGAGCCCCGCGCACACGCCCGCGATCTTGCGGTTGTTCCTCGGCCTGCTCAACGCTCGTGGTGCCGTGCTGTCCACTGGTAGCCCTCCGGACGTTCGAGGTGGTGTCGGCCTGGGTCGGGACGTCAGCTCTTGAAGACGTCCTTGACCTTCTCGGCCGCCTGCTTCAGGTTGCCCTTGGCCTGGTCGCCCTTGCCCTCGGCCTCGAGCTGCTCGTCGTCGGTCGCGCGACCGACGCCCTCCTTGGCGTGGCCCTTGAGCTCCTCGGCCTTGGCGTCGATCTTGTCGTCGAATCCCATCAGCTGTTCCGTCCTTTTGTGCGGCAACGGTTCTCCCGGGGAATTCCCCATCCGGCGAGCGGGTAAACCCGCACCGGTCCACCGCGGCCCCGTGGTCGCTCGGGACCGTGCGCGACGGCGTCGCTTGTGGACCCAGCGCGGTGGGTCCGACCCGGCCGCGGTCTGCGGGATGATGGCCCCATGACGCACAGCAGGACGATCCGGTGCGCACCGGGGAGCGGACCGCGATGAGCGTCCGGTCCGACCCCTACGCGCTCACCTTCCCCGTCGTGGCGCTGGTCGCCTCGGCCGGTGGCCTGGCCGCGCTGTCCGCGGCGCTGGGGCCGCTGCCCGCCGACCTCCCCGCCGCGCTCCTCGTGGTCCAGCACCAGAGCCCCGAACACCCGAGCTACCTGGCGCGGATCCTCGACGAGCGCACCGCGCTGGAGGTCCGTGCGGCCCACGACCGCGACGAACTGCGACGGGGGACGGTGCTGGTGGCACCACCGGCCCGGCACCTGCTGGTCACCTCCGAGGCCCGCCTCGGCCTGATCGACTCCGGCGCGCTGCCCCCGGCCCGCCCGTCGGCGGACCTCCTCCTGGCCACGCTGGCGGTCACCTGCGGCCCTCGCGCGCTCGCCGTCGTGCTCACCGGGCGGGGCACCGACGCCCAGGCGGGCATCCGCGCCATCTCCCACTGCGGCGGCACCGTGTTCGCGCAGGACGAGGCCAGCTCGGCGCACTTCGGCATGCCCGCCGCCGCCATCGACACGAGCCTCGTGCACCGGGTGCTGCCGCTGGCGGACATCGCCGAGGCCGTCGTGGCGCACGTCCTCACCCACCGGTGAGCCGACCTCGCGCCGACGACCCGCGCCGGTGGGCCGGTGGGCCCGACCGGCGCGGGCGCCGCTACGCCAGGCCCAGCGCGTCCACGACGACCTCGGTGGCACGGGCCAGGAGCACGTCGTCGCGCGTGGCGTCGACGGTGTCCCGGTCGGTCAGCACGGCCAGCACGACCGGGGCCCGGCCGGGCGGCCAGACGACGGCGATGTCGTTGCGCGTGCCGTAGGCGGCGCTGCCGGTCTTGTCGCCGACGACCCACCCGTCGGGCACCCCCGCCCGGATCGTCTTGTCACCGGTGGTGTTGCGGCGCAGCAGGTCCACCAGCACCTCGCGCTTCTCGGCGGGCAGCACGTCGTCCACGGCCACGGCGCGCAGGCTCGTGGCGAGCGCGCGGGGCGTGCTGGTGTCCCGGACGTCGCCGGGGGCCGTGTCGTTCAGCTCGGTCTCCAGCCGGTCGACGTGCGTGGTGGTGTCGCCGATCGCCCGCAGGGCCTCGCCCAGCGCCGCCGGACCGCCCAGTTCGCGGAACAGCAGGTTCGCGGCGGTGTTGTCGCTGTACCGGATCGCCGCGTCGGCGACCTCGCGCAGCGTCATGCCGGTGTCCACGTGCTTCTCGGTGACCGGCGAGTTGGCCACCAGGTCGGCCGCGGTGTAGGTGACCACCTCCTCCAGTTCGGGCAGCGTGTTGGCCCGGAGCACGGCCGCCGTGGACAGGGCCTTGTGCGTGGACGCGTAGGCGAAGCGCTCGCCGTCGCGGTGCGCCACCTCGCGACCGGTGCCGGTGTCGATCGCGTAGACGCCCAGCCGCGCGTCGAACGCCTTCTCCAGCTCCGCGAAGTCGGCGGCCGAGCGGTCGGTGGTGGTCGTGGTGGCCGACGACGTCGCGGGTGCCGCGCCCTCGGCCGTGGAGCAGGCGGTCAGCGCGGTCGCGGCGAGCGCCGCCGCGAGCACGCGGCGTGCCAGGTCGTTCATCACCGGAGTTCCCCCTCGTGGTGGTTCGGACTGTCGGGAGCAGTCTCACCACCGCGGAGCCATGCCGTCGAAGACGAGGATGACCAGTTTGATGCGTTTCCGTCATAAGCTGTGGTCGTGGACCTGGTCGGAGCGTGCAGGGCGTTCGTCAGCGTGAGCGAGCGCGGCAGCTTCACGCTCGGCGCGGCGGCGGCGCGGATCCCGCAGTCGGTGGCGAGCCGCCGGATCGCCGCGCTGGAGGAGGCCCTCGGCGGGCGGCTGTTCGACCGGGCGCCCCGGCGCGCGAAGCTGACCCCGTTCGGGCTGGACGTGCTGCCCGCCGCGAAGCGCGTGGTGCAGGCGGCCGAGGCGCTGGAGCACGACGCGCGGCGCGCGGGACGGCGCCCGCTGCGGCTGGCGGTGCCCGACTCGTGCGGCACCAGGACGCTGGCCAGGCTGGACGCCGACGCGCGGGCCCGCGGCGTCGTGCTGGACCTGCGGCCCGCCGCACCGGCCGAGCGGGCCGAACTGGTCCGCAACCAGGAGGTGCGGGTGGCGCTGACGGCGGTGCCCGCCGAGGAGGGCACGTGGTCGGTGCCGCTGGGCGTGGCGAGCGCGCGGCCGGTGGAGGCGGCGACGGTGTACCTGGACACGCTGCGGCCCGGTCGGGGCGGGCGGGCGGCGCGGCGGGTGTGGCTGCAACCGGAGGACGACGTGCCGCACGTGCGGGACCGGATCGTGCGGGCGCGGGACGCCCTCGGCCTGCGGCCGTCGCAGGTCGCGGTGGCGGGCTCGCTGACGTCGGCCGTGGCCGAGGTGCTCGGGTCGACCGACCTGCTGCTGTGCCCGGCGGCCCAGGCCGACGAGCTGGACCTGCACTGGCGCCCGGTGGGCGGCCTCGTCCTGGCCCGCGGCTACGACGCCACCGCCGCCATCGGCGACGACGCCGACCGCATCCGCACCACCCTCGCGGGCCCGGTCGCGCGGTGCCTCGGCGCGGAGGGGGTGGCGTGAACGACGACAGCCTCGTCACCGCGCTGCGCGAGGAACTCGACGACGGCGGCCTGCGCGGCTCGTTCCTGGTGCGCGACCTGCACACCGGCGACGAGGTCGGCATCGACCCCGACGTGGAGTTCCCGCTGGCGTCACTGGTGAAGGTGCCGCTGGCCGTGGCGACGCTCGACCGCGTCCGCACCGGCGAGCTGGACGGCGCCGAGCAGGTCGCGGTGCGGCCGGGGAACCCCGACGTGGCGGGGCCGCCGGGGCTGAGCAGGTTCCGGCACCCGGCCTCGGTCGCCGTGGAGGACCTGGTCTACCTGAGCACGTCGATCAGCGACGGGGCCGCCGCCGACGCGCTGTTCGCCCTGACACCGCCCGCCGAGGTGGGCCGCCGGCTGCGCGCGCTGGGGCTGCGCGGGATCACGGTGCGGCACCCGATCAGCGACCTCACCGACACCCCGGCCGAGCGCTTCGACCCGGCCGAGGTGCACCTGGCCCACACGCTCGCCATCGGCGCGCGCACGGCGGGCCGCGGGCACCCGGTGCCGCAGCTCGACGTGAGCCGCGCCAGTTCGGGCACCGC
The DNA here is from genome assembly GCF_057122925.1 of Umezawaea sp. Lineage (NCBI taxonomy): Bacteria > Bacillati > Actinomycetota > Actinomycetes > Pseudonocardiales > Pseudonocardiaceae > Umezawaea > Umezawaea sp. The sequence goes on from NZ_DBNGPQ010000123.1 coordinate 59,601, forward strand.
GCGGGCGTTCGCCGACCTGCTCCAGGAGCTGTGGGCGCCGACGAGGGTCGACCCCGGCGTGGCGGCGCGGGTCCGGGACCTGTTGGCGCACAACGTCCTGCGGCAGCGGCTGGCACCGGACTTCACGTCCGACTCGTCGACGTGGTCGTCCAAGACCGGCACGCTGCTGAACCTGCGGCACGAGGCCGGGGTCGTCGAGCACGACGACGGGCGGGCGTTCGTCGTCGCGGCGCTGACCGAGTCGCGGGTGGCGGCCTCCGCCCAGCCGGAGGCCGAGGCGCTGATGGGTCGGGTGGCGCGGGCGCTGCGGGACCGGCTGCGGCCGTGACCGACCGCTGGGGCTGTGCGGGGTTCGGGTCGTGTGGTGGGGTTCGGGGTCGTCAACCACGTGATCACCGCGCGCGGGCGTCACCCGGCCTCGCAGCTCTCTGGTGACTCGTCCTGTCGTGTGGCCGGGCCTCGCCACGTCCTGGTTCTCCGGAAGCGGCGTTCGACGGCGTTGCGTGGTGGGGAGAGCGCGGG
>NZ_DBNGPQ010000124.1:0-77094 GCF_057122925.1 Umezawaea sp.
TCCAGGATCGCGGCCCGGTTCTCGTCGAACGAGCACAGGTAGTTCGCGACCTGGGCGACCGCTCGGTTCACCTCGTCGGTCGTGATCGGAACGCCTCGGTGCAGCTTCACCGACCGCGTGTTCGCCCTCTTGAGTTCGACGACGTGCAGCACCCCGTCCGGCCGCAGCAGCGCCAGGTCGACCTCGGTGCCGGACGTGAGCCTCCTGATCTCGGAGACCTCGCTGTACTCGCCTCCGAACAACCATGCCGCGCGTTCCACCAGCCGCTGCAATCCGGATTCCTTGGTGAACGGGTTCTCGACCGCGGCGTGGAGTTCGTCCAGGTGCGTGCGTCTCAGCCTCAACTGAGCCGCCGCGATCAGGAGTTCCGCGTCGGGTGCCGCGAGCAGCGCCCCGACCCGGTGGTCGGTGGTCGTGTCGGCGTGGAACTCGAGTCGGTCGACCATGACGTCGACCATCCAGGCGAAGGTGCCGGACGAGCCTCGGAACGCGCCGTAGTGTCCAGCTCGTCTGGCCCTCACGAACCGCACCGCGCGCCGGCCCGCCCGGTCGAAGTGGGCGCGGATGTCGGCGACGGCGGCAGCGGGGTCATCGACGAGGAGTCCGTCCACTTCCTGCCGGACGAACTCGTTGATGCCGCTCAACCAGGTCTGGATCATCTGTGTTTCACGCATCTGGCCCGAGCCGCCGTACAGGTCGTGCTTCATCGTCAGGTCGCGTTCCAGCAGTCGGCCCGTCATGTAGGCGATGGCGTCCTGCGCACCTTCCTCGCTCGTCGCGTCCCTGGCCTGGCGTGCCTCCCTCTCGATGAACTCCAGCAGCTCGAAAAGGCGCTTTCCTCCCCGGTAGGGGCTCCGGTCGGCCATCAGGTCGAGCGCGTCCATGAAGTGCGGCGCGATCTCGGGGGACGCCAGTTCGTGCAGTTCGAGGAGCAGCGACTTCAGCGTGTAGTCGGTCTTGAGTGCCACGGTGGCAATCATCGCTCGACCGGTACGGTCGGACCGTCCACATGGTGGACCCCGGAACAGCCGCCCGGCGGCTTGTTGTTGACTTCCGTCGTGACCACCGCTCATCGCCGCCGTGCCCGTGTCCGCGCCCCCGAACTGGTCGGCCGCGGCTGGCTGAACACCGGCGGCGGGGACGTCCGGCTCGCGGACCTCCGCGGCAAGATCGTGCTCCTGGACTTCTGGACGTTCTGCTGCATCAACTGCCTGCACGTCCTCGACGAGCTGCGCCCGCTGGAGGCCGAGTTCGACGACGTCCTGGTGACCATCGGGGTGCACTCGCCGAAGTTCGTGCACGAGGCCGACCCGGAGGCGCTGGCCGCCGCCGTGGAGCGCTACGAGGTGCACCACCCGGTGCTGGACGACCCGGAGCTGGTGACCTGGCAGGCGTACGCCGTGAAGGCGTGGCCGACGCTGGTCGTGGTGGACCCCGAGGGCTACGTGGTGCACGTCGCCGCTGGTGAGGGGCACGTGGACGCGTTGCGGCAGGTCATCACCGAGCTGGTGGCGGAGCACGGGGCGAAGGGCGCGCTGCACCGCGGCGACGGGCCGTACGTGGCGCCGGAGCCCGCCGGGACCGAGTTGCGGTTCCCCTCGAAGGCGGTCCTCACGCCCGCGGGCACGCTGCTCGTGGCCGACTCGGCGCACCACCGCGTGGTGGAGCTGGAGGCCGACGGCGAGACCGTCGTCCGCGGCTTCGGCACCGGGGAGCGCGGTCGTCGGGACGGGCAGGACCCCACGTTCTCCGAGCCCGCGGGCCTGGCCGTGCTGCCGCCGGAGGTCGCGGACCGGGTCGGCTACGACGTGGTCGTCGCGGACACCGTCAACCACCTGCTGCGCGGCCTGAACCTCACCACCGGCGAGGTCACGACGGTGGCGGGCACGGGCGAGCAGTGGCGCGGCGGCGACACCGACGGGCCCGCCTCCGAGATCGAGCTGACCAGCCCGTGGGACGTCGAGTGGTGGGCGCCCGCGAACGGCGTCGCCATCGCGATGGCGGGCAACCACACCCTCGGCCTGTTCGACCCGGTCGCCGGGCGGCTCAGCCGGCTGGCGGGCACCACCGTCGAGGGGCTGAGCGACGGTCCGGCGCTGGAGGCGTTCTTCGCCCAGACCTCCGGGCTGGCCGCCGACGGGGACAGGCTGTGGCTGGTCGACTCCGAGACCTCCGCGCTGCGCTGGCTCGACGCGGACCGCACGGTCCACACGGCCGTCGGCAAGGGGCTGTTCGACTTCGGCCACCGCGACGGCGCGGCCGACCAGGCGCTGCTCCAGCACCCGCTCGGTGTGACCGTGCTCCCGGACGGCAGCGTCGCGGTCGCGGACACCTACAACGGCGCCCTGCGGCGCTACGACCCGAGCACCGACGAGGTGTCGACGCTGGCCACCGGCATCGCCGAGCCGTCCGGAGCGGTGCTCGTGGACGGCGAGCTGGTCGTCGTGGCGTCGGCCGCGCACCGGCTGGACCGACCGGTCTCGCCCGGCGTGGCGGCGGAACTGGTGTCGGGGCAGGCGCACAGGGTGCGCAGGCCGCCGTCGGAGATCGGGACGGGCGAGCTGGAGCTGGCGGTCGTCTTCACCCCGGCAAAGGGGACGAAACTGGACGAAAGGTATGGTCCCTCCACGCGACTGGAGATCACGAGTTCGCCACCGGAATTGCTCCTCGGCGGAGCGGGCGTGACGACCGACCTGACCCGCACCCTGCGGATCGCCGAGGGCATCGGCGAGGGCGTGCTGCACGTCGTCGCACAGGCCGCGAGCTGCACTGATGACCCCTCGGTGGAACACCCGGTCTGCCGGCTCACGCGCCAGGACTGGGGCGTGCCCGTCCGCGTCACGGCCGGTGGTCCGGACCGGCTGCCGCTGATGATGGGCGGTCTCGACGACATCTAGGGGTGGACACCTGGTCCAGCCCCCTGGCTCTGGCACGTAGACTCTGCGAGTGGCTGATGTCAAGCTCGAGATCCAGATGCTGCACGACCGCGTCTTGGTGCGGATCTCGCCCGAGGACGGGGAGCGCCGCAGCAGCGGGGGCATCGTGATCCCGTCCACGGCGCAGATGGCCAAGCGCCTCTCCTGGGGTGACGTCCACGGCATCGGCACCCACGTGCGCCACGTGAAGGTCGGCGACCGGGTGCTGTTCAACCCGGACGACCAGCTCGAAGTCGAGGTGCACGGGCAGACCTACCTGGTCATGAGGGAGCGGGACGTGCACGCGACCGCGACCGAGCAGACCGATCAGGGGACCGGTCTTTACCTGTGACACCCCCCGAACGTGATCACCGCGTGATGGCGTTCCGGTAACCACTCGCTAGACGACCTTTGACGAGCCAGAAGGGGGCGCGGTGCCGGACAAGCAGCGGCCCGAGCACGAGGCGGAGCGGACGATGGCGATCGAGCCCGTCCGGCCGCGGGAGACCGCGTCGGAGCAGACGGCGAAGTTCTCCGCGGACTCGCTCCAGGCGTCGCAGAACACTGGCTGGCCCGAGCACGAGCCCGACGGCGAGGCCGAGTTCGCGGCCTCCCCGACGGTGCGCACCATGCCGCCGCCCCCGCCGCCGTTCGTCCCGCCCACGCCCCAGGCCGAGGCGACGTCGTTCCTGAACACCCCGCCGCCCCCGCCGCCCGGCCCGCCCGTGGAGACGTTCCCCGGCGCGTCGAGCCCGACGGCGGAGGCGACCTCGTTCGTCAGCACGCCGGGCCCGACGGCCGAGGCGACCTCGTTCCTCGGCGCGCCCACGCCGCCTCCGCGCGCCGAGCCGCCGTCGTCGTTCTACGGTCCGGCCACGCCCGCGGACGGGACCACCGCGGTCCACGGCCCGGTGATGGTCGAGCAGCCGGAGGACGGCGACCCCGAGGCCGCCGAGGCGGCCCGCAAGAAGCGCCTGCGCAAGATCGGCATCATCGCGGGCGCGGCTGCCGGTGTGCTCGTCGCCCTGTACGGCCTGGACATCCTGGTCTCCAGCGGCAACGTGCCGCGCGGTGTGACGGTCGCCGGTGTCGAGGTCGGCGGGCTGAGCCACGGCGAGGCCGAGGCCAAGCTGCGCCAGCAGATCGAGCCGCGCCTGAGCCTGCCGTTCAAGGCGAAGGCCGGTGACGTCGAGACCGAGATCGACCCGAAGGCCGCCGGTCTGACGCTCGACTGGTCCTCCACGATCGACCGCGCGGGCAGCCAGCCCCTGTCGCCGTTCACCCGCGTGACCTCGTTCTTCACCTCCCGCGAGGTCGGATTCGCGACGTCGAGCGACCAGGCGAAGCTGACCGCCGCGCTGGAGGCCATGCGCGCCACGACCGACCACGACCCCGTCGAGGGCACGATCGTGTTCGAGGGCGCCACGCCCAAGGCCGTCGACCCGAAGCAGGGCCAGAAGCTCGAAGCCGACAAGGCGTCCGCCGTCGTGCTCGCCGACTGGGCCGAGGGCCAGGTCGAGCTGCCCGTGACGACGACCCCGGTCAAGACCACCAGGGAAGGCGTCGAGAAGGCGCTGAACGAGGTCGCGAAGCCCGCGGTCGCCTCCCCGGTCCTGGTCAAGGGCGAGGGCAAGGACGCGACCCTCACGCCGGAGCAGCTCGCCTCGGTCCTCGTCTTCGAGCCCGCCGACGGCGGTGCCCTCAACGCGAGGATCGACGGCACCAAGTTCGCCGAGGCCGCCGGTCCCCAGCTCAAGGAGACCGAGAAGGAGGGCAAGGACGCCGAGATCGTCTTCGACAGCGGCGCACCCGTGGTCAAGGAGTCCGTCGACGGCCTCTCCGTCGACTGGGAGAAGAGCCTCGTCACCGGCTTGGACGTGCTGAAACGTGCCGACCAGCGGGAGATCAAGGCCGAGTACAAGAAGACGCCCGCCAAGGTCACCACCGAGGCGGCGAACAAGCTGGGCATCAAGGAGGTCATCGGCTCCTTCGAGACCGGTGGCTTCGCGGCCGACTCCGGCACGAACATCAAGGTCGTCGCGGCCAAGGTGAACGGCGCCATCGTCAAGCCCGGCGAGACGTTCAGCCTCAACGGCTTCACCGGCCAGCGCGCGGCGGCGCAGGGCTACGTCGAGGCGGGTATCATCAACAACGGCGCCCCCGGCCGCGCGGTCGGCGGTGGCATCTCGCAGTTCGCCACGACGCTGTACAACGCGTCGTACTACGCGGGCATGAAGGACGCGGGCCACCAGCCGCACAGCTACTGGATCTCCCGGTACCCGGCGGGCCGCGAGGCCACCGTGTTCGAGAACCCGGACGGCTCCAGCGTCATCGACCTGAAGTTCACCAACGACGCCGAGACCGGCGTGGCCATCCAGACCATCTGGACGCCGTCGACGCTGAAGGTCGTCCTCTGGGGCACCAAGCGCTTCCAGGTCGAGGGCGTGACCGGCGAGAAGACGAACTTCACGGACCCGCAGACGATCCACAAGGAGACCCAGCCGTGCGCGGCGGGCACCGGTGCCCCCGGCTTCACGGTCACCGACACCAGGATCATCAAGGACCTGGCGGGCAACGAGATCCGCCGGGAGAACCAGACGGTCAAGTACGACGCGTCGCCGACGATCGTGTGCGGTCCCAAGGAGGAGAAGCCTCCGGGTAGCTGACCCCGCTTCCGCGGAAGCCCGTCCGGTGCCACCGGGCGGGCTTTCGTGTGTGAAGGGGGCGTTGGATGGGTATCACTCGTCCGAGTGATTGGAGCCCGCCGTGGGTACAGCACAACGCACAGCACGCGAGGTCAACGAGAACCCGGTCGTCCAGGTCGCGGGCCGGGTCGGCATGGTTTTCTACGGGATCCTGTACGTGCTCCTGGCCTTCATCACGGCCCAGGTCGTGTTCGGCGACGGTGGTGAGCAGGCCGACCAGAAGGGCGCGCTCGGGCAGATCGCCGCGACGTCCTACGGGCCGTTCCTCCTGTGGGTGACGGCCATCGGGCTGTTCGCCTTCGCCCTGTGGCAGCTCCTGGAAGCCGCCATCGGCTACACGTGGATCGGCAAGAAGCGCAAGCGCGTCGGCAAGCGCATCGGCGCCGCCTCGCGCGCCATCACCGGCGTGATCCTCGGGTTCGCCGCGATCAAGTACGCCTCCGGCTCCGGCGGCGGTGACTCCAGCCAGCAGCAGCAGGAGCTGACCGCGCAGGTGCTCGCCCTGCCCGCCGGGCAGTTCCTCGTCGGGGCGGTCGCGATCGGCGTCCTGGTGATCGCGTTCATCGTGATCCGCAAGGGCGTCAAGAGGAGCTTCGAGGAAGACCTCAACATGGGTGAGCTGCCCGGCGGGTCGCGCAAGTTCGTCGAGCGCACCGGCCGCATCGGCTGGATCGGCAAGGGCCTGGCGTACGCGATCATCGGCCTGCTGGTCGGGATCGCCGCCGTCAACGCGGACCCCGAGCAGTCCGGCGGCCTCGACAAGGCGCTGCACACGCTCGCGGGCGAACCGTACGGCGTGTTCCTGCTCGCCGTGATCGCGCTGGGGTTCTTCGGCTTCGGCGTCTACTGCTTCGCCGCCGCGCGCGCCCACAAGTGACCTGACGAAGACGGAGGCGCCCCGACCGGTTCCGGTCGGGGCGCCTCCCTGTCGCCGATCAGGTCAGAACGCGCTCTCGGCCACGTCCATCAGCGAGTTGTCGGTCGACTCGGTGATCTTGCGGCGGGCGCTCAGCTCGGGCAGGACGTTGCGGGCGAAGAACGACGCCACCGCGACCTTGCCCTCGTAGAACGACTTGTCCTTGGCGGACACCGGTTCCGCGAGCTTCGCCAGCGCCACCTCGGCCTGGCGCAGCAGCAGCCAGCCGACCAGCACGTCGCCCGCGGTCATCAGCAGGCGGACCGAGCTCTGGCCGACCTTGTAGATGTTGCGGACGTCCTCCTGCGAGGTGGTCAGGAAGCCGACCATCGCGCCGAGCATGCCCTGGAGGTCTTCGAGGCCCTGCTTGAGCAGCGCCCGCTCCTCCTTGAGGCGGCCGTTGCCGCCCTCGTTGTCGAGGAACTTCTGGATCTCGCCGTTGATGAACCCGAGCGCCTGGCCCTTGTCCCGGATGATCTTGCGGAAGAAGAAGTCCAGCGACTGGATCGCCGTCGTGCCCTCGTACAGCGAGTCGATCTTCGAGTCCCGGATGTACTGCTCGATCGGGTACTCCTGGAGGAAGCCCGACCCGCCGAGCGTCTGCAACGACTGCGCGAGCTGCTCGTACGCCCGCTCGGAGCCGACGCCCTTCACGATCGGCAGCAGCAGGTCGTTGACCTTCTCGGCCAGCGCCTTGTCCTCGCCGCCCAGCGCGATCCGGTCCTGGAACGTCGCCGTGTACAGGTACACCGCGCGCAGGCCCTCGGCGTAGGACTTCTGGAGCATCAGGCTGCGCCGGACGTCCGGGTGGTTCGTGATCGCCACGCGCGGCGCGGCCTTGTCCGTCATCCGCGTCAGGTCCGCGCTCTGCACGCGCTCCTTGGCGTAGGCCAGCGCGTTCAGGTAGCCCGTCGACAGCGTGCCGATCGCCTTCGTGCCGACCATCATCCGCGCGTACTCGATGACCTCGAACATCTGCGCGATGCCGTCGTGCACCTCGCCCAGCAGCCAGCCCTTGGCGGGCGTGCCGTGCTGGCCGAACGTCAGCTCGCACGTCGTGGAGACCTTCAGGCCCATCTTGTGCTCGACGTTGGTGACGAAGGCGCCGTTGCGCTCGCCCAGCTCACCGGTCTCGCCGTCGAAGTGGAACTTCGGCACCAGGAACAGCGACAGGCCCTTGGTGCCGGGCTTCGCCTCGATGCCGGGGCCCTCGGGCCGCGCCAGCACCAGGTGCATGATGTTCTCGGTCAAGTCCTGGTCGGCCGACGTGATGAACCGCTTCACGCCGTCGACGTGCCACGACCCGTCCTCCTGGAGCACGGCCTTCGTGCGACCGGCGCCGACGTCGGAACCGGCGTCCGGCTCGGTCAGCACCATCGTCGCGCCCCAGCCGCGCTCGATGCAGATCTCGGCCCACTTCTTCTGCTCTTCGGTGCCGTTGTTGTAGACGACCGACGCGAAGCTCGGGCCCGCCATGTACATGTACGCGGCCGGGTTCGCGCCCAGGATCAGCTCGGACGCCGCCCACTGCACCGTCGGGGGCACGCCGAAGCCGCCGAGCTCCTCCGGCAGCGACAGCCGGTACCACTCGCCGTCCCACAGCGCCTGGTACGACTTCTTGAACGACTCCGGCAGCGTCGCGGAGTGCGTCTTGGGGTCGAAGACCGGGGGGTTGCGGTCGGAGTCGACGAACGACTCCGCCAGCGGCCCGACGGCGAGCTTGTTCAGCTCCGCCAGCACCCCGCGCGCCGTGTCCTCGTCGGCCTGCTCGAACGGCCCCGTGCCGAGGTGGTCCTGCACGTTGAAGACCTCGAAGAGGTTGAACTCCAGGTCCCTGACGTTGCTCTTGTAGTGGCCCATCTCGTCACTCACTCCCGAAAGGTGCGGGGCCTGTCCCTCTGTCCCCTACTGACCGGTAACAACAGAGTATTACTTGTCAGTAACCCCGGCAAGGGGATTGCCCCGGATGTGGCGAGCGAGACCGTCGGCGAGCACGGTCCGGAATCCCCGAGAACGGCCTCCATCAGGACGGACCCGGTCGACAGGTCAACGGTTCGCCATCCTGGCCGCGCCGCGCATCCCGCCGGTATCGCCGCGATGGCGGCTCCGCCTTGTCAACGCCGCCGATCAGGTGTCGCCGCGTCCTCGACGCTCACATATGTGAACAAGGATCACAAATGTGAGTCAGTTCCTTGTCAAGGCCTTCCGCGAGCCGCAACAGCCTCGTAAGACCTACGTCACATGACCCGTGTGGATGAGCTGGGCACCGCCGCCCGTGTCGCCCAGCTCAGCCGCACGGGCCGCACTCACTGTGCACACCAGGAGGTCTCATGGGCACCCTCGACTGGGTAGTGGTCGCTGGGTACTTCTTCGTCATGGTGGCCATCGGTATTTGGTCGCGCGGGCGGGTCAAGAACATCGCCGACTTCTTCACCGCGGGCGGCAGGATGCCGTGGTGGCTGTCCGGCATCTCGCACCACATGTCCGGCTACAGCGCCGTCATGTTCGTCGCGTTCGCCGCCGAGGCGTACCGGTTGGGCCTCACGGTCTACATCTGGTGGTCGCTGACCATCGGCATCGGTGTGGGGATCGGCGCGTTCTTGTTCGCCGGGCGCTGGAACCGGTTGCGCGCCAAGCACAACGTCGCCTCACCGCTGGAGTACCTGGCACGGCGCTACAACGTGCCGACCCAGCAGCTGATGGCGTGGTGCGGTGCCGTACTCAAGGTCGTCGACATCGCGGCCAAGTGGGCCGCCGTCTCGATCCTGCTGCGCGGGTTCGCCGGGGTGCCCATCACGTGGGGCATCGTGCTGATCGGTCTCGTCACGATGGTCTACTCGGTGCTGGGCGGCCTGTGGGCCGACGCGCTCACCGACATGGGCCAGTTCATCATCCAGGGCGCCGCGGGCGTCGCGATGTTCGTCGCGGTCGCGGCCCACCTCGGCGGCATCGACTTCATGTGGACTATCTGGGACGAGCTCCCCGAGTCGCACAGCGACCCGCTGTCCGGGCCCTACACGTTCACGTTCTTCATGGCACTCTTCCTGATCAAGACGCTGGAGTACAACGGCGGCATGTGGAACCTGGCGCAGCGCTACATGGCCGCGCCGTCCGGTGCCGCCGCGAAGCGCTCCGCCCTGCTGTCCGCGGGCCTCTGGCTCGTGTGGCCGCTCGTCCTGTTCTTCCCGATGTGGGCGGCGCCGCTGATCGTGCCGGGCATGGAGGCCAACGCCGAGCAGGCGTACGTCGAGATGGGCAAGGCGATGCTCCCCGCGGGCATGGTCGGCCTGGTGCTGGCGGGCTTCTTCTCGCACACCATGGCGATGGTGTCGTCGGACGCGAACGTGATCTCCGCGGTCATCACCAGGGACATGCTGCCCAAGCTGTGGAAGGGGATCACCAGGCTGACGGCGGACAACCAGCTGAAGCTGGCCAGGATCACGACGTTCCTCTTCATCGGCCTGAGCATGATCATCGCGATCACGTCCGGCGGCCAGGGTTTCGTGCTCAAGGTCGTGGTCGACCTCGTGGCCGCCACGATGGGGCCGATCGCCATCCCGCTGATGCTCGGCCTGCTCCCGTGGTTCCGGAAGTTCGGCCCGTCCGCGGCGATGGCGTCGGTGGTCGGCGGCCTCGGCGTCTGGGCGTTCCTCTACGTCGAACAGCTCCAGAAGGCCGAGTTCGTCACCAAGGGCGTGCTGGTCGCGACGCCGCTGCTCGTGTCGCTGGTCCTGTACATCGCGTTCGGCCTGCTCAAGCCCGAGCAGTCGAAGGACCGGGACGAGCTGCTCGAATCGCTCAACACCGACGACGAGTCCAAGCCCGCGGGCGAGGAGTCGGCGACCGTCAAGGCCTGACCCGGCGGTGGTTCGGGGGCCGCCTCCTGGCCGCCCCCGAACCCACTTGCGGACGGTCCTAACGTCGACGCATGGGGATCTCACCGGAAGTGGCCGCCCACTACGACGAGGGCGCCGAGCAGACCCGGCTGTGCACCGGCAGCGGACTCCTGGAACTCCTGCGCACGCAGGACGTCCTGCGCCGCCACCTGCCGCACGCCCCGGCGAAGGTCCTCGACGTCGGCGGCGGCCCCGGAGCGCACGCCGAGTGGCTCGCGGCCGACGGCCACCGCGTCCACCTCGTCGACCCCGTCCCGCTGCACGTCCAGCAGGCGGGCTCGCTCTTCGGCGTCCGCGCCACCCTCGGCGACGCCCGTGCCCTCGGCGCGCCGGACGACGCCTACGACGTGGTCCTGCTGTGCGGCCCGCTCTACCACCTGCCCAGCGCCGCCGACCGCCTCCTCGCCTGGCGCGAGGCCGCCCGCGTGGTGCGCCCCGGCGGCCTGGTCGCCGCCGCCGTGATCACCCGCTACGCGTCGCTGCTCGACGGCGTCCGCCGCCCGTTCGCGTTCGACGAGCGCTACCGCGCCGTCGTCGCCCGCGCCGTCGACACCGGCGAGCACCGCCCGCCGCCGGACACGACGTGGTTCACCACCGCCTACTTCCACCGCCCCGACGAGCCCGCCGCCGAAGCCCGCGCCGCGGGCCTGGACGTGCTGTCCACCGTCGCCGTCGAAGGTCCGGCGTGCATGCTGTCCGAACGCGACCTGGAGGCCTCGCTCGCCGACGACACCCGCCGCGACTACCTCATGTGGGCGTTGCGCCGCACCGAGGACGACCCGACCGTGCTCGGTGCCTCCAGCCACCTGCTGACGTTGGCGAGGAAGCGGTGAGGCCGGAACCGGGGCAGGTCCTGCACTTCTCGGAGGACCCCACCATCACCCGCTTCGTCCCGCACGTGGCCGCGACCGCGAAGCAGCGGACCGCGTACGTCTGGGCCGTCGACGCGTCCCGCTGCCCCGACTACTGGTTCCCGCGCGACTGCCCCAGGGCGATGGCCTGGACGACACCCACCACGACCCCGGCCGACGGCGACCACCTCCTCGGCCCAGGGGCTCCCCGCCTGCACGCCATCGAGTACGGCTGGCTCGACGCCCTGCGCACCACCCGCCTGTACGCCTACCGCCTCCCGGCGGACGCCTTCACCCCGTTCGGCGGCCACGCCCACGTCGCCACCGAACCGGTCGTGCCGCTCGGGCCCGCGGAACCCGTGGGCGACCTGCTCCGGCTGCACGAGGACGCGGGCATCCACCTCCGCGTCCTCGACAACCTGTGGCCGCTGTGGGACAGGATCACCACCAGCACCCTCGGCTTCAGCGGCATCCGCCTGGGCAACGCCCGCCCGCGCCCCGTCAGGCCAGGGGAACCCGGATGACGGTGCCGGGCGTGATCACGTCGGGGTTCGTGATCGTGCCGGGGTTCGCCGCCACGAGCCGGTGGTAGAGGTTCCCCGACCCGTAGTGCCGCGTCGAGATGGCCCACAGCGTCTCGCCCGGCTCCACCACGTGCTCCAGGTAGTTCCGGTAGCCGGGAACGACCTTCGGCCCCAGCACGACCGGCACGACCACCTTGTCGACCTCCGACCCGTCTTCGGGCGAGGTCCAGAACACCTCGACGAAGACCCGGTCGAGCTGGAAGGCCGCCCCCGACACGTCCACGGTCACCTGGAACTGCCCGTGCCCCCCGACCCCGTCACCGGCCGTGAACACCCCGACGACCTCGTCGTGCCCCTCGTGCACCCGGTAGTTGAACGACGCCTCGAAGGCCCCACCCGCCACTCCGGCGATCCGCACGTCGTTGCTGACCAGATCGTGGGTCCGAGGCTGCTGAACGTCGATCGACACGGCAGGACTCCTCCCCTGAGATGGACGACGACGGTAACGCCAGAAGGACGTCTGACGTGCGCGAACCACTCGGACGCAGCAACGGGGACCCTGATGGCCCCCACCAGCCCGCTACCGTCGAGCCCCATGATCGTGTGGCTCAACGGCACCCACGGCGCGGGCAAGACGACCACCAGCGCACTCGTGCAACGACTCATCCCCGGTTCACGGGTGTTCGACGCCGAGAAGGTCGGCGAAACGCTCATGGACATCAAGCCGGGCCTGCCCGCGACCGACAACTTCCAGCACTGGCCACCGTGGCGACCGCTCGTCGTGGAAACCGCCCGCCAGGTGCTCGACTACACCGGCGGCACCCTGGTGATCCCCATGACCGTGCTGGTGGAGCAGTACTGGCGCGAGATCAGCACGGGCCTGACCAACCACGGCATCCCGCTCAGGCACTTCGTCCTGCACGCAGACCAACCCACCCTCCGCAAACGCGTAGAAGCCGCCACCCCCATCCCGTCCAGCTTCCGCCTCCGGTACTTGGAGCCGTACGCGGAAGCCGCCCGCACCTGGCTGCACGCCGAGGCGGAGGTGGTCGACACCACCCACCTCACCCCGGCCCAGGCCGCTCAGCGGATTGCGGACGGGCTGACCGCCTCTACAGCGTGATGAACGCACGGGCCGGGCGCCCAGGACACAGGGCAAGTCGCAGTCGATCCCGCGAGGAGGATCCCCACGCCGATCGGCGGCAGGCACGTTGCCGTGCGACCGGTCTGCACGCATCGCGCGGCGAGCGCGTCCCTTGCTCTTCGACAGCGGCAAAGACGAAGGCCCAGGTCAGTCGACCTGGGCCTTCGGTGGAGCGGGTGACGGGAATCGAACCCGCCTCTACAGCTTGGGAAGCTGTCGTTCTACCAATGAACTACACCCGCGCTGCTCTGCGGGACCGATCATACACAGCGTGCACTCGGGCGGCACGTGCCGGGGCCGTGCTGGCGAGCGGCACGCCTCGGGGCCGCACGCGCGGGCACCGTTACCCTGTCCCTCGTGTTGCTGAGCGATCGTGAACTGCGCAAAGAGGTCGACTCCGGTCGGCTGGTCCTCGACCCGTTCGACGGGGAGATGGTGCAGCCGTCGAGCATCGACGTGCGGCTCGACCGGTTCTTCCGGGTCTTCAACAACACCAAGTACACGCACATCGACCCGCGCCAGCAGCAGGACGACCTGACGTCGCTGGTCGAGACCGACGCTGACGAGCCGTTCGTGCTGCACCCCGGCGAGTTCGTGCTGGGGTCGACGTTCGAGGAGGTCACGCTGCCGGACGACCTGGCCGGGCGGTTGGAGGGCAAGTCGTCGTTGGGGCGGCTGGGTCTGTTGACGCACTCGACGGCCGGGTTCATCGATCCCGGCTTCTCCGGGCACATCACGTTGGAGCTGTCGAACGTCGCCAACCTGCCGATCACGCTGTGGCCGGGCATGAAGATCGGGCAGTTGTGCCTGTTCCAGCTGAGCAGCGCGGCGGAGTTCCCGTACGGGTCGAAGCAGGCCGGGTCGCGGTACCAGGGGCAGCGCGGGCCGACGCCGTCGCGCGCCTACCTGAACTTCCACCGCACGGACACGCACCGCTAGAGGGTGAAGCCGTAGCGGGCGAGGACGCGTTCGCGCATCGCCTGGTCGTTGCGCGGCACGGGCTCCAGGAAGATCTCGTCGAGGTCCGGGAACTCGGCGCGCAGTTCGCCGTCGATGCGGACGCACGCGCGTTCCAGGTCGGCCGCGCCCAGTGAGTCGTCGAAGTCGAGGCGGGCGCACAGGAGCACGTGGTCGGTGCCGGTCAGCATGCTGAGCAGGTCGACGACGGCCTCGACCTCGGGCGCGGCCCGCAGTCGCGCGCCGATGGCCCTGACCATGACGGGGTCGGCCTGGCGGCCGATCAGCAGGCCCTTGTTGGTGCGGGCCAGCGAGTACGCGACGGCCGCGAGGAGCACGCCGATCATCAGCGACGCGACGCCGTCCCACACCGACGAGCCGGTGACCTGGTGCAGGCCGACGCCCGTGAACGCGATCACGAGGCCGATCAGGGCCGCCGAGTCCTCCAGGAACACCGTCTTCACGGTCGGGTCGTCGGACAGCCGCAGGTACTCGACGACCGACCGCCGCTGCTCCTTCGACTCGCGCCGCACCTGGCGGACGGCCTGCGCCCACGACACGGACTCCATCGCGAACGCCAGCCCGAGCACGATGTAGCCGACCAGGGGCCGCGTCTGCTCCTCGGCCTCGCCGAACACCGTGCGGAACCCCTCGTAGAACGCGAACATCGCGCCCGACGCGAAGATCGACACGGCGGCGAGCAGCGACCAGAAGTACCGCTCCTTGCCGTAGCCGAAGGGGTGCTTGCGGTCGGCTGGGCGGTCGGACCTGCGCAGGGCGGTCAGCAGCAGCGCCTCGGTGAACGTGTCGGCGACGGAGTGCGCGGCCTCCGACAGGATCGCGGCGGACCCGGTGATGACGCCCGCCACCGCCTTCATCACCGCGATGGCCAGGTTCACGGCGAGCGCCAGCACCACCGTGAGCTTGCTCTCGCCGCCCTGACCCGCCTTCTCCTCAGCCATGGGGCAAACCCTAGGGCGGTGTGCGGATCGCCGCCCATTGGTGCGTACGGGTGAGATTCGCCCGTTCTCGCAACAAACGGGACGTTCGCGGAGTCTTAACCAGCGGGATCGGATGAGCAGGTGCCGCCGAAGGGGAGGGGGCCGCTCGCGTCCACAGTGGACCCGAGCGGTCCCCGTCACGGCGTGCGTCCCCACCGCCGCCGCCCGCCGCGGTTAGCCTGCGCCATGGGATTCTTGGTTCAGGTGCTGTTGACGGCGGTCGCGGTGTGGGTGTCCACCGTGATCCCCGGAATCGATCTGGGCGAGGCCTCCACCCCGGCGAAGATCGGCACGCTGGTTCTGGTGGCCCTCGTCTTCGGCGTGATCAACGCGATCATCAAACCGGTGGTGAAACTCCTCGGCTGCGTCTTCTACCTGCTCACGCTCGGCCTGTTCGGCCTGGTCGTGAACGGCCTGCTGTTCTGGCTGGCGGGCTACATCTCCGAGGAGCTGGGTCTCCCGTTCCAGGTCACGGGCTTCTGGCCCGCGTTCTGGGGCGCGATCATCGTCGCCATCACGGGCTGGGTGCTCAACATCGTCTACGAGAAGGCCACCGACAAGGACTGACCGCCCGGACGACGGCGCTCCCGGTCGGGGAGCGCCGCCGGTCCGGGATCAGGTGGTCGAGGCCTTGTCCTCGGTGGGCAGCGGGGCGCCGGTGGGCACCTCGTCGGTCGGGGTGTCCGGCTTCTCCAGGCCCCGGCGCACGGACGTGAGCAGCAGCTGGGCGACGTCGACGACCTCGACGTGCGACCCGGCCTTGCCCTCGTTCTGCCGCGCGGTCAACCCGTCGGTGAGCATGACCCGGCAGAACGGGCAGCCGGTCGCGATCTTCGACGGTGCGGTGCCGAGGGCCTCGTCGACCCGCTCCACGTTGATGCGCTTGCCGATCCGCTCCTCCATCCACATGCGCGCGCCGCCCGCGCCGCAGCACATGGAGCGGTCGCCGTGCCGCGGCATCTCGCGCAGCGTGGTGCCCGAGGCGCCCAGCAGTTCCCGCGGCGCGTCGTAGACCTTGTTGTGCCGCCCGAGGTAGCACGGGTCGTGGTAGGTGATGTCCTCGGTGACCTCGGCGACCGGGGTCAGCCTGCGCTCGCGGACCAGCTTGTTGAGCAGCTGCGTGTGGTGCACGACCTCGTACTGGCCGCCCACCTGCGGGTACTCGTTGGCCAGCGTGTTGAAGCAGTGGGCGCAGGTGACGACGATCTTGCGCTTGCCCGGCTCGCGGCCCTCGAACACCGCGTTCAGGACCTCGACGTTCTGCTGGGCGAGCATCTGGAACAGGAACTCGTTGCCCGCCCGGCGGGCCGGGTCGCCGCTGCACGTCTCCTCGGGGCCGAGGACGGTGTACTGGACGCCCGCGGTGTGCAGCAGCTCGGCCACGGCGCGGGTGGTCTTCTTGGCGCGGTCCTCGAAGGCGCCCGCGCAGCCGACCCAGAAGAGGTACTCCGCGTCACCGAGGTCGCCGTCGAACACGGGGACCTCGAAGTCCAGGCCCTCGGTCCACGCCAGTCGGTCCTTGGAGTTCTGGCCCCACGGGTTGCCCTTGTTCTCCAGGTTCTTGAACATGCCGCCCAGCTCGGACGGGAAGTTCGACTCGATCAGCACCTGGTAGCGGCGCATGTCGACGATGTGGTCGACGTGCTCGATGTCGACGGGGCACTGCTCGACGCACGCGCCGCAGCTCGTGCAGGACCACAGGACCTCGGGGTCGATGACGCCCAGCTCGTCGGGGCCGCCGATCAGGGGCCGCTCGGCCTCGGCGAGCGCCAGGACGTTGATGGACTCCAGGCGCTTCTGGTAGTCGTCGCCGGTGATGCCGACCTCGTCGCCCGCCATGTCCTTGCGGCCGCCGGCGAGCAGGTACGGGGCCTTGGCGTAGGCGTGGTCGCGGAGCTGGGTGATCAGCAGCTTCGGGGACAGCGGCTTGCCGGTGTTCCACGCGGGGCACTGGGACTGGCAGCGGCCGCACTCGGTGCAGGTGCTGAAGTCCAGCAGACCCTTCCAGGTGAAGTCCTCGACCTTGCCGACGCCGAACACGTCGGTGTCGGGGTCGGCCTCCTCCAGGTCGAGGACCTTGCCGCCGCTCATCATCGGGCGCAGCGCGCCCAGCGCCACGCCGCCGTCGTCCTCGCGCTTGAAGTAGATGTTGAAGAACGCGCTGAAGCGGTGCCAGGCGACGCCCATCGTCAGGTTCTTGCCGACGACGACGAGCCAGATCATGCCGGACAGCAGCTTGGTGAACGCCATGATCGAGACCCAGTTGGGCTCGGCGGGCAGCAGGTTCGACAGCGGCGCGGTGACGAAGCTCGACCACAGCGGTGGGTTCTCGAACCCGCTGGCCTGCTTGAACGCCTTCACGCCGAGGATGCCGAGACCCTCGATGACCACGACCGCTTCGACGAAGTAGGCCGACTTGAAGCTCGACCCGGCGAAGCGGGACACGCGGTCGGCGCGCCGGGGGTGGTTGAGCTGGCGGATGACCGCGAGCGCCACGCCGCCGACGACCGTGCCGATGCCGAGCAGCTCGACCAGCAGCAGCCACGGCGCCCAGGTGCCGATGACGGGCCAGTGGAACGCGGGGTCGAACATCTCGCCGTAGGCCTCGAACAGCACGGCGGAGCCGATCAGGAAGCCCCACATCACCATCCAGTGCCAGGGCGCGACGCTGCGCACCTTGGCCATGCGGGTGTGCGCGACGAACTCGACGACCAGCGTCTTCAGGCGCGCGGTGAACGGACCCGTGCGCGTCGGGTCGGGCTGGCCGAGCCGGATGATCCGCACCATCCTGATCGCTCCGGACACGAACACGGCCCAGGCGACGACGCTCACGGCCACGCCGATGACGCCGAGGGTCAACTGCAGGGCTCCCATGTGGTGGCGGCCTTTCTCCAGAAGCACGTGGCTCGGAGATTACGCCTCATTACTCGCCGGTAACCACTTGGGCGTGGCCGGGGTCGCAGAAGTGTATCGATCAACACCCGAACCCGTGGGACGGATGTTCCACAGTTTCGGCCCGAGTGAGAAGCAAGCTGTCACAAACGTGCCGGCCCGGCCCGGCCTCCCCGCGTTGATCTCGCGCGCCCACCACCATCAACGCCGAGGAACCCGACGGCGCGTTCCCGCCCCGAGGCCCTGGAGCCCCCGTGATCACCACCGTCGTGCAGGCCACCCCCGCGGCCACCGCCTCCGGCGCGCGTGCGGCGCCCACTATGGTCGTCGGCCTCATGCTGGTCGGCGGCGTGATCACCATCGAGCCGGGGAGCGCGTCCTGAACGAGCAGGTGGACGGCAGGAGAGCCAGGGGCGAACGCCGCAGGCAGGCCATCCTGGAGGCGACCCTCCGGGTGATCGAGCGCGACGGCGTCGCGGGCGTGAGCCACCGGTCGGTCGCCCGCGAGGCCGGTGTGCCCACCACGTCCACGACCTACTACTTCGCCTCGCTGGACGACCTCCTCATCGCGACCCTGATGTGGTCGGCGGACACGCTCGCCGACGACGTCAGCGACCTGATCGTCCGGCTGGTCAACGCGCCGGACACCGACGTCGAGGAGGTGACCCGGCGGCTCGTCGACATGGTCGGCGCGAACCGCGGCCGCACGATGGCCGAGTACGAGCTGTACCTGCTGGCCGCCCGCCGCCCGGAGCTGCGGCCCGCCGCGCGCCGGTGGCTGGACCTGATCACCGAGGCCGCCCGGCCGTTCGACACGGACCCGGTGGCGTTCCGGGCGTTCCTCGCGGCCGTCGACGGTCTGCTGATGCAGGGCTTGATCGCCGACGAACCACCCGGCGTGGCCGACCTGGAACCGGTTGTGTCTTACCTGATACGTCCGCGACAGCACCTGGATCGCCTCCAGGGCGGGACAATGGGTGAATGAGGTTCGCCGGTCGTGAGTCGTGGCAGGTCGGGCACGGGACCAACCAGGCGGTGAACACCGCCCTGTTCCTGCGCGACACGCTCGCGCTCTCGGTCGACACGGTGCCGGAGCTGCCGGGCCTCGACCCGTCCGTGCCGGTGTTCGTCCCCCGCGGCGTCGACCGCGCCGGCATCACCGAGGAGTGGCTCGGGTGGTGGGCGGACGTCCTGGACCACGCCCGCGCCGAGACGCCCGTCGACGTCCGGTCGATCCCCACCAACGAGGACTCGACGTCCCTGCTGACCCGACCCGCCCTGCGAGCCGCGGTCCGGGCGCTTCGGGAACCCGCAGCGGCCTGGGAGGCGGGCCGCGCGCAGAGCCCCCGGCCGGGGGCTCTGCCCATCGGTGAGGTCGTTCGCGGCGTCGAGGTCCGGCTCGGCAGGCAGGTGCGGCCGTTCCGGCTGGTCATCACGTCGGTGCCGGTCCAGGGCCTGGTGTGGGAGCGGATGACGCCGACCCACGTGATCGCGTCGCAGCGGTACCTGTCGGACCCGGCTGGGTGCGCGCCCGCGTTGCGCGCGGTCGTCGAGGACCTCGCGTGAAGCGGTAGGGATAGCCCCCGTATGGAGCCGGGGGGCCACCCTCGTGTGCGCCGGGGGTCGTGCCCCTAGCGTGGTTCCCATGAGCGGACAGGTCGGCAAGGGGGTAGTGGTGGGGAAGCGAATCGCGTTGTTGGCCGTCGCGGCGGTGGCCACGACGATGAGCCTGTCGTCCTGCGTGAGGATCGCCCAGGAGAGCTCCTCGGACGACTACACGGTGAACGACCAGATCTCCACCGTGCAGATCGACAACGACGGCGGGGACGTGAAGGTCCGCTCCGTCGAGGGCGCGAGCGCCACCACGATCAAGCGAACCCTCCGCTACGGCAAGGCGGCCTCCAAGCCCAGCGGCCCCACGCACCAGGTCAACGGCAGCTCGCTCGTCCTCAACGGCTGCGGCAACGGCTGCGAGGCCTACTACGAGGTGGCCGTGCCGTCGAAGGAGACGACGGTCAAGGGCGAGGTCGGCTCGGGCGACCTCGAGGTGCAGGACCTCGCGTCGGTCGACGTGAACCTCGGCTCCGGCAACGCCACCCTGCGCGGCATCGCGGGGGCGGTGCGCGTCGACAACAGCTCCGGCGACCTCAGCGGCGACAACCTCGCGGGCGGCGTCACGGCCAAGATCGGCTCCGGCAACGTGAAGCTGACCGGTGTCACCGGCGCCGTCACCGTGGTCAACTCCTCCGGCGACATCCGGACCGAGCAGGTCGACGGCGACGTGGACGCGGACGCCAAGTCCGGCAGCGTGGTGGTCGAACTGGCCAAGGCGCACAACGTGAAGGCCAACGCGGGCAGCGGCGACATCACCGTGACGGTGCCGAACGCGGGCTACCGGGTCGCGGTCGACACGAGCAGCGGCGACAAGAAGGTCGGAGTGAAGGACGACCCCTCGGGGCAGTTCGAGCTGAACCTGACCGCGAGCAGCGGCGACATCACGCTCAACGCCGCCTGAGACCGCACGGCCGCCGCGGGTGCTCCGTCACGGGGCACCCGCTGCGGCCATTCGGGTGCACCGAGGTCACGACCTGGCGCGGTACTGGTTTGACCGGCCAGATGTGCCGATCATGGGAGCAGCCGCCGAAGGTGGGTGACGGCCCACGGGCCGCCGCGACACGGGTGAACACGGGGACGTTCCACCTCGCACCTCGGGGTTGTCCGGACCCTTGATCGAGAGGTTTGCCCACGATGCTGAACCCCGACGGCCCTCCCGCGGAGGCGTTCGCCTACCGGTTGGTCAAGCTGCGGGACGAGATCGGGCTGACCTCCGCGCAGCTCGCGGCGATGACCGACTACTCCGAGGCGGACCTGGAGCGCGCCACCAGCGGCCGCGAACTGCCGAGCTGGGAGCTGACCAGCGCCTACATCCGGGCGTGCGGCGACAACCCGGAGCAGTGGCGGCCGTGGTGGGACCACGCGAAGAAGACGGCGGGGCCCGTCGCCGCGGCTCCACCGCCCCCGAGCGGCCTGCGGTTCAGCACGGGCCCCGCGGTGCGCTGGGGCGTGGCCGCCGCGCTCGTCGTGCTGGTGGTGCTGGGGATCGTGCTGTGGCCCGAGTCCGGTGACGGCACCAGCTCGACGCCGCAGGTGGCCACGGCGCTGCCCGCCTGCTCGACGCCCACGGCGAGCCTCACGGTCGCCGCGTCGGTGGACAAGCCCAAGCAGATGGCCGAACTCGCCGCCGCCTACGGGGCGCACGAGGCGAACGGCCAGTGCGTCGAGGTCGACGTGACGTCCGTCGACTCCGGCACCGCCATGGCCGCCCTGGCACGGGGCTGGACCGAGGCCGACGGCCGCAGGCCCGACGTGTGGTCGCCCGCCGCGTCGGAGTGGCTGCCGCTGGCGCAGCAGCGGGCCACGCCGGAGACGAGGTCGCTGTTCCCGGACGGGAAGGCACCCGCGATCATGACCAGCCCGTCGATCATCGCGATGCCCGAGCCGATGGCCCGCGCGCTCGGCTGGCCCGAGGCCGGGATCGGCTGGGAGGACCTGGCCACGTGGGCGGGCGACCCGCACTTCTGGGCGAGCAAGGGCCACCCGGAGTGGGGCGCGTTCAAGCTCGGCAAGACGAACCCGACCTACTCCACGTCCGGCCTCCACGCCACGCTCGGCGCGCTGTTCTCGGCCAACGGCAGCATCCGCGAGGTGCGCCCGGAGGACGTGGACAAGGACGCGGTGGCGCAGCGGATGAAGGCGATCGAGCACTCCGTCGTGCACTACGGCAAGACCACCCTGACGTTCCTGTCGAACATGCGGCAGGCCGACGCGGAGGACGCGCTCTCCTACATCTCGGCGGTGACGATGTCGGAGAACTCCGTGATCGCCTACAACGCCGGGTACACCTGCGGTTCCTACAGCGACGACGAGGGCTGCTCCAAGACCGAGCCTCCCAAGACCAAGCTGGTCGCCGTCTACCCCGAGGAAGGCGTCCTGCACTCCGACCACCCGTTCATCAAGCTGAACGGGCTCGACCGGGCCAAGAGCGCCGTCGCCGACGACTTCCTGTCCTACCTGCACTCCGACGCCGTGCAGCGCCAGTTCGCCGAGTACGGGTTCCGCGACCACCAGCAGAAGCCGATCGACCTCGGCGGGTCCGCCTACGGGTGGCTGCCCGACGCGGAGATCAAACCGCTCGGCACGCCCACCAACGAGGTCGTCGCCAAGGTGCTGGCCAGCTGGGTGAAGCTCCGCAAGCCCACCAACGTGCTGGTGTGCATCGACTCCTCGCTGTCGATGGAGGAGAAGGTGCCCGGCACCGGTGCCACGAAGCTGGAGCTGGTGAAGCCCGCCATGCGGCAGCTCGCCGACGGGTTCACCGACTCCGACCGCGTGGGGCTGTGGAAGTTCTCCTCCGGCATCGGCGAGGGCGGCGCGGACTTCGTGCCGCTGGTGCCGATCGGGCCGATGGACGGCACCCGCAGGCAGGACATCGCGGCGAACATCGACGGGCTGACCGCGGACGGCGCGACGGGTCTGTACGACACGATCGACCGGGCCGTGGAGGTCGTGCGCGGCACCTACGACCCGAACTCGATCAACGCCGTCGTGCTGCTCACCGACGGGGTCAACGACAAGGCCCGCGGCATCCAGGCGCCCACCGAGCTGATCGACGTGATCAGGGGCAAGGACGCGTCGGGCGACAAGCCGGTCCGGGTGTTCACCATCGCCTACGGCAGCGAGCTCGACGCCAACAACAAGGCGGGCGCGGAGGCGCTGGCGACGATCTCGAAGGGGACCGGGGCGAAGAAGTACGACGCCAAGGACCCGACGACCATCACGAACGTGATCATCGACGTCCTGTCGAACTTCTGACCGGGGGGCGTGGCCCGGATCACTCCGATCGGGGAACAACACCGGTGGGTCGACCGTTGGACAGGCAGGAAGGTTGAGCCCGTTGGACTCAAGTCCGGCGGACCTGGCAAACTTGAGCCGGCAACGCTCAACGCAGTACCCACCAGCACGTACCACCAGGAGGAATTCATGGCGCGAGCAGTCGGCATCGACCTGGGGACGACCAACTCCGTCGTCGCGGTCCTGGAGGGCGGCGAGCCGACGGTGATCGCCAACTCCGAGGGTTCCCGCACCACCCCGTCCATCGTGGCCTTCGCGAAGAACGGCGAAGTCCTCGTCGGGCAGCCCGCCAAGAACCAGGCGGTCACCAACGTCGACCGCACCATCCGCTCGGTCAAGCGCCACATCGGCACCGACTGGAAGACCGAGCCGGTCGACGGCAAGGCCTACACGTCGCAGGAGATCTCCGCGCGCGTCCTGATGAAGCTGAAGCGCGACGCCGAGGCGTATCTGGGCGAGGAGATCACCGACGCGGTGATCACCGTGCCCGCGTACTTCGAGGACGCCCAGCGCCAGGCCACCAAGGAAGCGGGCCAGATCGCGGGCCTCAACGTCCTGCGCATCGTCAACGAGCCCACCTCCGCCGCCCTGGCCTACGGCCTGGACAAGGGCGAGAAGGAGCAGACGATCCTCGTCTTCGACCTCGGCGGCGGCACGTTCGACGTGTCCCTGCTGGAGCTGGGCGACGGCGTCGTCGAGGTCAAGGCGACCTCCGGTGACAACCACCTCGGCGGCGACGACTGGGACCAGCGCGTCGTCGACTGGCTGGTCGAGCGCTTCAAGTCCGCGAACGGCATCGACCTGACCAAGGACAAGATGGCGCTCCAGCGGATCCGCGAGGCCGCCGAGAAGGCGAAGATCGAGCTGTCCAGCTCGAACAACGCCAGCATCAACCTGCCCTACATCACGGTCGACTCGGACAAGAACCCGCTGTTCCTGGACGAGACGCTGTCCCGCGCCGAGTTCCAGCGCATCACGAACGACCTGCTGGAGCGCACCCGCGCGCCGTTCAACAACGTGATCAAGGACGCCGGCGTCTCCGTCGGCGACATCGACCACGTCGTGCTCGTGGGTGGTTCCACCCGCATGCCGTCCGTGGCCGAGCTGGTCAAGGAGCTGACCGGTGGCCGCGAGCCCAACAAGGGCGTGAACCCGGACGAGGTCGTCGCCGTCGGCGCCGCGCTCCAGGCCGGTGTCCTCAAGGGCGAGGTCAAGGACGTCCTGCTGCTCGACGTCACCCCGCTGTCCCTGGGCATCGAGACCAAGGGCGGCGTGATGACCAAGCTCATCGAGCGCAACACGACCATCCCGACCAAGCGGTCCGAGATCTTCACGACGGCGGACGACAACCAGCCTTCGGTGCAGATCCAGGTGTTCCAGGGTGAGCGCGACTTCGCCTCGGACAACAAGAAGCTCGGCATGTTCGAGCTGACCGGCCTGCCCCCGGCCCCCCGCGGTCTGCCGCAGATCGAGGTCACCTTCGACATCGACGCGAACGGCATCGTCCACGTCGGCGCCAAGGACCTCGGCACCGGCAAGGAGCAGAAGATGACGATCACCGGCGGCTCCGCGCTGCCGAAGGACGACATCGAGCGCATGGTCAAGGACGCCGAGGCCCACGCCGAGGAGGACAAGCGCCGCCGCGAGGAGGCCGAGGTCCGCAACCAGGCCGAGACCCTCGTCTACCAGACCGAGAAGGTCGTCAAGGAGAACGAGGACAAGCTCCCCGAGGACGTCAAGGAGAAGGTCAAGGCCGCCGTGGCCGAGACCAACGAGGCCCTCAAGGGCACCGACATCTCCGCCGTCCGCTCCGCGGTCGAGAAGCTCGCGACCGAGTCGCAGGCCATCGGCACCGCCCTCTACTCCAACACGGGCGCGGCGGCCCCCGGTGCCGAGGGCGCCGAGGGTGCTCCCGGCGCGGCGGGCGCGGGCACCGGGGCCAAGGGCGCTGACGACGTCGTGGACGCCGAGATCGTCGACGAGGACGAGAAGAAGTGACCCACCCACAGGACGAGCAGCCCGACCTGGTGAACGACCACCACCGCGTCGAGCCGGAAGCCGACGAGGCTGCCGAGCCCGTGCACGGCGAGGTGCTCGACGTCGAGTTCGAAGGCGGCAAGCACGCGGCGCCCGAGGTCCTCTTCGAGGAGGACCCGGCCGCCGAGTACAAGGCGCAGCTCGACGAGCGCACGGCCGACCTCCAGCGGTTGACGGCCGAGTACGCGAACTACCGCAAGCGCGTCGAGCGCGACCGGGAACTCGTCATCAGCAACGCCAAGGCGCAGGTGGCGGGCGAACTCCTGGCCGTCCTGGACGACGTCGAGAGGGCCGCCGCTCACGGCGACCTGACCGGTGCGTTCAAGGCCGTCGCGGACAAGCTCGTCGGCGCGCTCCAGCACACCGGGCTCGAAGCGTTCGGCCACGACGGCGAACCCTTCGACCCGTCGGTGCACGAGGCGGTGCAGCACGGCACGTCCCCGGACGTGGCGGGCCCCACCGTCAGCGCGGTCCTGCGTCGCGGCTACCGCTTCGGCGACCGCGTCCTGCGGCCCGCCCTCGTCGCGGTGACCGACTTCGAGGCCGGGGACGTGTCCGTGCCCGACCAGGCGCAGGACTAGGCACAAGGGGAAGGAGGAGACGTCCGGTGAGTGCTAGGGACTGGATCGAAAAGGACTTCTACCGCGAGCTGGGCGTCTCCTCCGACGCCTCCGCGGACGAGATCAAGCGGGCGTACCGGAAGCTGGCGCGGGAGATGCACCCCGACGCCAACCCCGGCGACGCCAAGGCCGAGGCGCGCTTCAAGGCCGTGTCCGAGGCGAACGGCGTGCTCTCGGACCCGGTCAAGCGCAAGCAGTACGACGAGGCCCGCAGGCTGTACGGCGGCGGAGGTGGTTTCGGCGGGGGCGGTTTCGGCGGCGGTCGCGGCGGCTTCGACGTGAACGACCTGTTCAACCGCGCCGGTGGAGCCGGGGCGCAGCCCGGCGCCGGAGGTCTCGGCGACCTGCTCGGCGGCCTGTTCAACCGCCGCGGCGGCGCCGGGTCCTCGGCCACCCGGCCGCGGCGCGGCGAGGACGTCGAGACCGACGTCCGCATCGACTTCACCGAGGCGGTCAAGGGCGCGACGGTGCCCATGCGCCTGTCCAGCCCGGCCGCCTGCGGCACCTGCAACGGGTCCGGCGCGCGGCCCGGCACCGTTCCGCACACCTGCGTCAACTGCGGTGGCGCGGGCCTGGTCACCCGCAGCCAGGGCGCGTTCGCGTTCAGCGAGCCGTGCCCCGACTGCCGGGGCACCGGCCGCATCATCGACGACCCGTGCCCCGAGTGCGGCGGCGAGGGCGTGAGCACCAAGACCCGCACGCTGACCATCAGGATCCCCGCGGGGGTCGACGACGGCCAGCGCATCCGCCTCGCGGGCCAGGGTGAACCGGGCCGCAACAACGGCCCCACCGGCGACCTGTTCGTGCGGGTCCACGTGAACCCGCACCCGTTCTTCGGCCGCTCCGGCAACGACCTCACGCTGGACGTGCCGGTGACGTTCGCCGAACTCGCCCTGGGCACGACGTTGACGGTGCCCACCCTCGAAGGCAAGGTGACCTTCAAGGTGCCCGCGGGCACCGCCAGCGGCCGCATCCTCCGGGCCAAGGGCAAGGGCATCGAGAAGCGCGACGGCAAGACCGGCGACCTGCTGGTCAAGCTGCTGGTCACCGTGCCGAACAACATGGACGCCCAGGCCAGGGAAGCCCTGGAGGCCTACGCCGCCGCCACCGCGCAGCACGACCCGCGGGCGGAGCTGAACGCACTGCTGGAGAGCAAGGGGAGGTCGGCGTGAACACCCCCGGTTTTCCCTTCCCGCCGGGCACGGACGAGGACACCCCGTTCTTCGTCATCTCGGTGGCGGCCCAGCTCTCCGGCCTGCACGCCCAGACCCTCCGCAGCTACGACCGGCTCGGCCTCGTGTCGCCGGGCCGGACGTCCGGCGGCGGCAGGCGGTACTCGATGCGCGACATCGTGCTGCTCCGCGAGGTCCAGCGCCTCTCCCAGGAGGACGGCGTCAACCTCGCGGGCATCAAGCGGATCATCGAACTGGAGAACGAGGTCGACGCCCTCCGCAACCGCCTGTCCGAACTGACCCAGGAGCTGGCGAACGCCCTGGCAGCGGCCGACCACGCCGCCGCGTCGGTCCACAAGACCTACCGCCGCGACCTCGTGCCGCTGCGCCACGAGACGGCGCTCGTGGTCTGGAAGCCCCAGCCCCGCAAGTGATCCGAGGCGTTCCGGCCGCTGCGCCGGGACCTCGTCGTCGACCACCGGGCTTTCTTCGTCGACAGGCGCCGCGGTGCCCTCCGCAGGTCGCCCTCACGGCCCCTGCTCACCGTCGTGATCGGTAGGTCGGCGGCCGGTGGTGGCGGGCCCGCTGGATGATCGGTCGAACCCGCCCTCGGAGGTTTCCACGGCCCCGCTAACCCCTGGGAATCGTGAAATTAGTTCACGGAACAACCCTCGGCCACACCCGTCGAACCCGCCCGTCGGCGACTCCGAGTAACACTCGATCTTGAGCAAGCCTCGACTTCCGACGGGGGATCCCCCCGAATTCCACTCTACCCACGAGGTCTGACAGTCTCGGGCTTTCGGTCACTGAAAACCCTTGCTGACCAGCGGCGACGCATTTTCCGAATTCGGCGTCGCACAAAAATGTCGGTGCCGATTGGTAGCGTTGAAATCAGGGTTCCCCCTGGGTGGGGTACGCCTTTGTCGAGGTGGACGAAGTGCGTGAAAGAAGTGGGATGAGCGCGGTCGGTGGACTTGTCGACAATTCAAGACTGTCGGACCACCGCGCTACCCTGTGAATCGGGGGCCCGTCATTCCGGGTGACCCCGTTCCGGTGCTGGGGTCGGCTTGACTCGCCCGAGTCAAGCCGACCGCGCGTGCTCGTGGTGCGGCCGCTCGTGGCCCCAGTGGTTCTCGCCGTCACCACGCGCTCCGGGTGCGGGCGGGCAGCCGGAGCGTCGAACGAACGCGAACCCGTCAGTCCAGGGTGAACGGGTCGTACTTGATGCGGTCCAGCGGTGTCCCCGCGACGAGCATGCGGGAGACGGTCGAGCGGATCATCGCGGGCGAGCCGCAGACGAGGACGTCGCGGTCCTCCCAGGCGCCGTAGCGGGTGACCACGTCGGCCAGCGTGCCCTGTTCGACGCCCCTGGCGCCGGGGTCCGACTCCAGCACCGGCACGACGGTCAGCCACGGGTTGGTCATGGCGATCCGCTGGAGGTTGTCCAGGTCGTACAGGTCCTCGCGGGTGCGACCGCCGACGAACAGGTGGACGCGGGGGTTCTCGCCCCACTGGGCCATTTCGTCGATGATCGCGTGCATCGGCGCGACGCCGGTGCCGCCCGCGACCATCAGGATGTCCTGCTTGGACGTCCGGTCGACACCGAGCCTGCCCATGGGCGGCCCGAGGCGCCACACATCGCCCGGCTGGGTGTGGCCGACGACGGAGCGGCTGACCCAGCCACCCTCCACCGATCTGATGTGGAACTCGATCGTGCCGTCCTCGCGCGGGGCGTTGGCGGGTGAGAAGTACCGCCACAGCCTGCCGCGCTGGGGTGTTTCGACGCTCAGGTACTGGCCCGCCCGGTAGGGCAGCGGGTGGTCGGGCTGGAGCCGCACGACGGCGAGGTCCCAGCTCACGCGCTGGTGCTCCAGCACCGTGGCGCGCCAGAAGGCCGGGCCGTCGTCGGCCGCCGCCGCTTCCTGCATGGACCGGGCCATGATCGTGTACGCCTCGGCCCACGCCATCTCGACCGCGGGGGTCCAGGCGGTGCCTGCGTACTTCTTCACGGCGGCCAGCAGCGCGGTGCCGACGGACTCGTAGTGGATCGACACGACACCGAACTTGCGGTGGTCACGACCCAGCTGGCGGAGGAACGGGATGAGGTCGTCCGGGCGGTCCACCATCTGCACGGTGTGCACGAGGGCGCGCAGCAGGCGGCTGCGCTGCACCTCCATGTTGGCCGGGAACATCTCGCGGGTGGAGGGCGAGAGGCTGAAGAGCATGCCGTAGAAGAACTTGGCGACTTCTTCGGCGCGCGGCTCCACCACCGCGAAGCTCTCCCGGATCATGCGCACCATCGCGGTGACGCCGGGAGGTGGTTCGCGGTGTGGCGGAGTAGGGATGGGACTAAGTACGGCGTTCGCTGTCATGATCCGGGCGCAGTCTCCACGTTCTTAGAGGCGCCAGCAAGGCGCACCGTCCACGTCAAGCATCCAACCCCGACGCGACGACATTAACCCTTCATCTGGCTGGTTGACTCCTTGATGCCACCTTTGAGTGCAGCTTGGTTACATAGCGTCGCACGAATACCGGCCAACGGTGGAACATTCTCCTTGGTGTGTACCTTGATCGCCCCTTGTCTCGCACCCGCCGACGTGCGTCGCCCGGTGTAGTCACCCGGCGTCCCGCCGGGGTCGGCCTCCTGAGACCCGGATTCCTCCTGTCGGGTGGTCCTCCACGTCACAGTCGAGAAGGTTGTATTGGACAACTATCTGGGCATATAGTTGTCATTGACAACTAATGAGGTGATGGACATGGGTCCGACCAGGGAGAGCTGCGTCGACGTCCTCCGAGGGCTGCACGCGGTGTTCCAGCTCAAGCACGTGATCACCACGAGGGTGTGGGAGGAGAGGGACCTCCACCCGGCGGCCGTCGGCCTGCTCGCCGAGCTGGCCCGCCGCGGCGAGTCCCGCGTGTCGGAGCTGGCGCAGGTGCACCTGGTCGACCCGTCCGTGGTGAGCAGGCAGGTCGCGCAGCTGGAGAAGGCGGGCCTGGTCGAACGCCGCGCCTGCCGGTCCGACGGCCGCGCCCAGCTCATCACCGCCACCTCCCGCGGCCTCGAAACCCTCGACGGCTGGCGCGAGGCCCAGGTCACCCTCGTCCAGGAGGCGCTCGCCGACTGGACCGAAGAAGACGTCCACGAGTTCGTGCGCCAGTTCGGCTTGTTCACCGACGACCTGCGTGCTCACCTGCTGGTCCCGGAGGCTGTTCGATGACAGACGCGACACCCATGACCCACCGCAAGATCCTGGAGGCCCTGTCCGGGATCCTGCTCGCGCTGCTGGTGGCGATCCTCAGCTCCACGATCGTCGCCAACGCGCTCCCGACGATCCTGGCCGACCTCAAGGGCAACCAGACCCAGTACACGTGGGTCATCACCTCGACCCTGCTGGCGTCGACGGCCACGACCCCGATCTGGGGCAAGCTGGCCGACCTGTTCAGCAAGAAGCTGCTGTTCCAGATCGCGATCACCATCTTCACGATCGGCTCGGTGCTCTCCGGGTTCGCCCAGGACATGGAGCAGCTCATCGGGTTCCGCGTCGTCCAGGGCCTCGGCATGGGCGGCGTGCAGGCCCTCGCGCAGGTCATCATCGGCGCGATGGTCAGCCCCCGCGAACGCGGTCGCTACAGCGGCTACACCGGCGCGGTCATGGCTGCGGCCACGGTCGGCGGCCCGCTGGTCGGCGGGTTCATCGTCGACACGCCGGGGCTCGGCTGGCGCTGGACGTTCTTCATCACCGTCCCGCTGGCGGTGCTGGCGCTCGGCGTGCTGGCGAAGACGTTGAAGCTGCCCACGGTCCGCAAGGACGTGAAGATCGACTACGCGGGCGCGTTCCTGATCACCGGTGGCGTCAGCCTGGTGCTGATGTGGGTGTCGTTCGCGGGCAGGGACTTCGGCTGGATCTCCCCGGAGACGCTCGCCTACCTCGCCGGTGCGGCGGCGGCGCTCGTGGCCGCCTACTTCGTGGAGCGCCGGGCCAGCTCGCCGGTCGTGCCGCTGCGGCTGTTCAAGCACCGCACGCTCTCGCTCGCCGTGCTCGGCAGCGTCGCCGTCGGCACCTCGATGTTCGGCGCCTCGGTGTTCCTCGGCCAGTACTTCCAGCTCTCCCGCGGCTTCTCGCCGACGAAGGCGGGCCTGCTCACGCTGCCGCTGGTGGCGGGGCTGACGATCGCGTCGACCATCTCCGGCCAGCTGATCTCGAAGTACGGGAAGTGGAAGAACTTCCTGGTGTCCGGCGCGGTCGTCCTGGTCGTCGGGCTCGGGCTGCTCGGCACGATCGACCACGAGACCAACCTGGTGCTGATGGGCGCCTACATGCTGCTGACCGGTGTCGGCCTCGGGCTGACGATGCAGAACCTGGTGCTGGCGGTCCAGAACGACGTCTCGATGGCGGACCTCGGCGCGGCCAGCTCCACGGTCACGTTCTTCCGCTCGCTCGGCGGCACGGCCGGTGTCGCGGTGCTCGGCTCGGTGCTCGCGAGCCAGGTCAGCACGAAGATCGCCGCCGGTCTGCCGCCCGGCACGCCCGCGGGCACGGGTGGCGGCACGCTGGACCTCGTCCACCTGCCCGGCCCGATCCAGGCGCTGGTGCGCGGGGCCTACGGCGACGCGATGGCGACGCTGTTCCTGATCGCGGCCGTCGCGGCCGTCGTCACGGTCGTCGCGGTCGTGATGATCAAGGAGGTGCCCCTGCGGACCTCGATGGACATCCCCCAGCCCGTGGTCGGCTCACCGACGGGTGAGGCACCTGTCCACCTGCCTGTGGATGCCGACCTGCGGAATGTGGATAACTCCACCCCCGGTGTGGACAACTCGCTACTACATGTGGGTGATCGGAGGTAGGGAGAGGCCAAGATGTGCCCTCCGCCGCGCGGCGCTCGCGGCGGAGGGCCTTTCGCGTCCTCAGGGCTTGGCGGCCTTCTCGGCGGCGCTGCGCTCGACGCAGAACTCGTTGCCCTCGGGATCGGCGAGCACGACCCAGCCGCGGCCGTCTGGCTTGCGCTGGTCGTCCACCAGGGTCGCGCCGATGCCGAGCAGGCGGTCGACCTCCTGGTCCCGCGTGGTGTCCGGCTGGAGGTCGAGGTGCACCCGGTTCCTGGCGGACGCCTTCTCGTCGGGCACGGTCACGAACAGCAGGATCGGGCCGCTCGGGGGCAGGACGGAGGCTTCGGGGTCGCCGGGGAAGTCGTCGTCGGCCAGCGGGTAGCCGGTCACCTTGGACCAGAACGTCGCCAGTTCGAACGGGTCGGTGCTGCTGAAGGTGATGTGCTGCGGTTTCGCGCTCATGGTCCGATCTTCCCCAAGGGCGTGGTCGAGACCACAGCGATTATTCAAGTTGAGCGGAACCGACTCAACTTTGCTGACGTTGTGCATGATGGGAGCGCGTGCGGAAGGCTGGCGCGCACATCTGCGATGGGGTGAGGAATGGACGCTTTCAACCCGACCACGAAGACCCAGCAGGCGGTCTCGGCCGCGGTGCAGGCCGCGACGGTGGCGGGGAACCCGGACGTGGGTCCCGTGCACCTGCTCGGCGCGCTGCTGGCTCAGGGTGACGGGCTGACCGCACCGCTGCTGGCCGCGGTGGGCGCGGACCCCGGTGTGGTGCGCAAGGAGCTGGACCAGGTGGCCCGAGCGCTGCCCGCCGCGAGCGGCTCCTCGATGTCCGCCCCGCAGTTCTCCCGCGAGGCCGTGCGCGTGCTCGCCAAGGCGCAGGAGCTCGCGACCGAGATGGGCGACGAGTACGTCTCCACCGAGCACCTGCTGGTCGGCATCGCCCAGCACGGCGGCCAGGTGGCCGACCTGCTGCGCCGCCACGGTGCGACGCCGGACGCGCTGCGCGAGGCGTTCTCCAGGGTGCGCGGCTCGGC
Source organism: Umezawaea sp. (assembly GCF_057122925.1). Classification (NCBI taxonomy): domain Bacteria; kingdom Bacillati; phylum Actinomycetota; class Actinomycetes; order Pseudonocardiales; family Pseudonocardiaceae; genus Umezawaea; species Umezawaea sp. The sequence continues at coordinate 32,413 of NZ_DBNGPQ010000124.1, forward strand.
GCGGGTCACCAGCCCGGACCCCGAGGGCACCTACCAGGCGCTGGAGAAGTACGGCGTCGACCTGACCGAACGCGCCCGCAAGGGCGAGCTGGACCCGGTGATCGGCCGCGACCCGGAGATCCGCCGGGTCGTGCAGGTGCTGTCCCGGCGCACCAAGAACAACCCGGTGCTGATCGGCGAGCCCGGCGTCGGCAAGACCGCCATCGTCGAGGGCCTCGCCCAGCGCGTGGTCGCCGGTGACGTGCCGGAGTCGTTGCGCGGCAAGCGGGTCGTGGCGCTGGACCTCGGCTCGATGGTCGCGGGCGCGAAGTTCCGCGGCGAGTTCGAGGAGCGGCTGAAGGCCGTGCTCAAGGAGATCACCGACTCCGCGGGCCAGGTCATCACGTTCATCGACGAGCTGCACACGATCGTCGGCGCAGGCGCCACGGGCGAGAGCGCGATGGACGCGGGCAACATGATCAAGCCGATGCTGGCCCGCGGCGAGCTGCGGATGGTCGGCGCGACCACGCTGGACGAGTACCGCAAGTACGTCGAGAAGGACCCCGCGCTGGAGCGCCGGTTCCAGCAGGTGCTGGTCGGCGAGCCGAGCGTGGAGGACACGGTCGGCATCCTGCGCGGCCTCAAGGAGCGCTACGAGGTCCACCACGGCGTCCGGATCACCGACACCGCGCTGGTGGCCGCCGCGACCCTCTCCGACCGCTACATCACCTCCCGGTTCCTGCCGGACAAGGCGATCGACCTGGTCGACGAGGCCGCGTCCCGGCTGCGCATGGAGATCGACTCGCGGCCGGTCGAGGTCGACGAGGTCGAACGGGCCGTGCGCCGCCTGGAGATCGAGGAGATGGCGCTCTCGAAGGAGTCCGACCCGGCTTCGGTGGAGCGGCTGGCGGCGCTGCGCGCCGAACTGGCCGAGAAGCGCGAGGCGCTGGCGGGCCTGACCGCGCGCTGGCAGAACGAGAAGGGCTCCATCGACAAGGTCCGCGACCTCAAGGAGCAGTTGGAGCAGCTGCGCGGCGAGTCGGAGCGCGCCGAGCGCGACGGCGACCTCGGCCGGGCCGCCGAGCTGCGGTACGGCCGCATCCCGGCGCTGGAGAAGGACCTCGACGCGGCGACGAAGTCGACCGAGCAGGCCTCCGCGATGCTCAAGGAGGAGGTCGGCCCCGACGACGTCGCGGACGTGGTCAGCGCGTGGACCGGCATCCCCGCGGGCAGGCTGCTGGAGGGCGAGACGGCCAAGCTGCTGCGCATGGAGGACGAGCTGACCCGCCGGGTCGTCGGCCAGGTCGAGGCGGTGCGGGTCGTGTCCGACGCCGTCCGCCGCACCCGCGCGGGCGTCGCGGACCCGGACCGGCCCACCGGGTCGTTCCTGTTCCTCGGCCCGACCGGTGTCGGCAAGACCGAGCTGGCCAAGGCGCTGGCGGAGTTCCTGTTCGACGACGAGCGGGCGATGACCCGCATCGACATGAGCGAGTACTCCGAGAAGCACTCGGTGGCCAGGCTCGTCGGTGCTCCTCCCGGTTACGTGGGCTACGACCAGGGCGGTCAGCTCACCGAGTCGGTGCGCCGCAGGCCGTACTCGGTCGTGCTGCTCGACGAGGTGGAGAAGGCGCACCCGGACGTGTTCGACGTGCTGCTCCAGGTGTTGGACGACGGTCGGTTGACCGACGGTCAAGGTCGGACGGTCGACTTCCGGAACACGATCCTGGTGCTGACGTCGAACCTCGGGTCGCACGCCATCGCGGACGCGAACCTGGACGAGCGGCAGCGCAACGACGCCGTGATGTCGGTGGTGCGCAAGCACTTCAAGCCGGAGTTCCTGAACCGGTTGGACGACGTGGTGGTGTTCCACGCTCTGGCCACGGAGGAGCTGACGTCCATTGTGGACATCCAGGTCCGCAAGCTGGCGCAGCGGCTGGGGCAGCGGCGGTTGACCCTGGACGTGACGCCGTCCGCGCGGGACTGGTTGGCGTTGAACGGGTTCGACCCGGTGTACGGGGCCAGGCCGCTGCGGCGGTTGATCCAGTCGGCCATCGGGGACCAGCTGGCCAAGGAGTTGTTGTCCGGGGAGGTTCGCGACGGGGACGCCGTGCGGGTGGACGTCCTGGACGACAACTCCGGGTTGATCGTGGGGCGTGGATGAGACCCCGGCCCCCGTCCCGGTTCGCCGGGGCGGGGGCCGAATCCTGTGCTTGCGGGTGTTCTCTTACGCTCGTTAGGTCGTATCGGTCGGGTAACGACCTGGTCCGGCCCGTCCCCGCGCCCACCGTCGCCGCGGGCGATCGTTCGCGTGGAAAGCCGGTGGTGGGGCGCACCCGTGCGAGGTAACGGGTTGATCTGTTCGTGGGAACCACGCCGTTGGTGATCTTCGTAATGCTCGGCGGGACCGCTACCCTCGCACTGTGGGAATACCTGCCTGGGTCTGGTTCACCGTCTGCGCGGTGGCGGGAGTAGCCGGTTTCGCGCTGCTCGCGACCGATCGGGCGCAGCGCACCGCGCGCAACCGCGAGCGGCGGCGGTGGGCCGCGTTGCGCGGCTGGCAGTTCGAGGAGACCGACCACGTGCTCCCCACGCGGTGGGAGAGCGGGGCCATCGCCTACTACGGCACCGGCATCGCCAGGGACGTGGTGGCCGGGTCCACCTTCACCGCCGACGGTCGGCGGCAGGTGTACGTGCTGGACCACGAGACCAACGGCAAGGTCAACTCGGTTCTCGTCGGGGTGCGCTGTCGGCGCCCGTTGTCCGTGGTCATCGAGCTGTGGCTGCCCAGCGTGCCGTTCCAGCGCGACCAGATGCCCGACCTGCTCGGGCCGGTCGGGTCCCGCTACGCGTTCGTCACGGAGCTGGCCGCGGCCCGCAAGCTGATCACCCCCGACCTGGTCGACGCCGCCGAGGAGATCGGCGCGGACGTCACCGTGGTCTGGTTCGAGGGCGACTGGGTCATGGCGGCGGCGCCGCCGAACTCCAGCCCGGCGCGGTTGGAGCGCCTGCTGCGCGACGTGGGCGAGCTGGCCGACGTGGTCGACCCGTTCGACGCCGAGCAGGACGCCGAGAGCGGCGGCGAGGTCTACCGGCCGTCGTTCGGCCGCAAGCCGGCCAGCTAGGGCCGACCCGCTAGCGTTCCGACCCATGCCCACCGCACTGGTCACCGGGGCGACCGCAGGCATCGGAGCCGCGTTCGCCCGTCGTCTCGCCGCCGAGGGCCACGACCTCGTGCTCGTCGCCAGGACCACCTCGCGCCTCGACGAGCTGGCCGAACGGCTGACCGCGCGCCACGGCGTCGCCGTCGAGGTGCTCACCGCGGACCTGTCCGACGCGAAGCAGCGGACCGCGGTGGAGGAGCGGCTCACCGACCCCGCGCGGCCCGTCGACCTGCTCGTCAACAACGCCGGGTACAGCAGCGCGGGCGGCTTCACGGACACCGACGTCGACCGGCTCCAGGCGCAGCTCGACGTGAACGTGACGAGCGTCCTGCGGTTCACCAGGGCGGTCGTGCCCGGCATGGTCGAGCGCGGGCGGGGCGGCGTGGTGAACGTGGCCAGCGTCGCGAGCTTCCTGCCCGGCAGCGGCACGACCTACAACGCCGAGAAGTCGTACGTGGCGGTGTTCTCCGAGGCCGTGTCGATGGCGGTCGAGGAGGCGGGGTCGCCGGTGAGGGTGATCGCCCTGTGCCCCGGCTTCACGCGCACCGAGTTCCACGAGCGCGCCGAGATCGACATGAGCACCACCCCGGGGTTCCTCTGGCTCGACGCGGACCGCGTGGTGCACGACTGCCTCGCCGACCTGCGCGGGGGCAAGCCCGTGTCGGTCCCCGGCCTCCAGTACAAGGCCATCGTGGTGGGGAGCAAGCTCATCCCCAGGGCGCTGCTGCGCAAGGCCTCGGCGCGGTTCGCGAGCCGCCGGGGCAGGACCTCGTCGCGCTGATCCCGGTGGGTGTGCAAAGGTTGGGACCCGTGCGAACCGAAGTGGTCCTTGACGCCGGTGCCAAAGCTGAACTGGCCCGGTTGGTGAGTGAGTTGGCCGTCGTGCACGGCAGGGTGACGCTGTCCTCGGGGCGTGAGGCGGACTACTACATCGACCTCCGGCGGGCGACGCTGCACCACGCCGCCGCCCCGCTGATCGGCAGGCTGCTGCGGCAGCTCACCTCGGACTGGGACTACGTCGCCGCGGGCGGACTGACGCTCGGCGCCGACCCCGTCGCGACCGCGATGATGCACGCCGCGGCGGCCTCCGGTGACGTGCTGGACGCGTTCGTCGTCCGCAAGGAGGCCAAGAAGCACGGGATGCAGCGGCGGATCGAGGGCATCGAGGTCACCGGCCAGCGCGTGCTGGCCGTGGAGGACACGACCACGACCGGCAACAGCCCGCTGACCGCCGTCGAGGCGCTCCGCGAGGCGGGCGCGACCGTTGTCGGCGTGGCCACCGTCGTGGACCGCGGCACCGGCGCGAAGGAGATCATCGAGGCCAGGGGGCTGCCCTACCGCTACCTCCTGGACCTGGCCGACCTCGGTCTGGGCTGATGACCGGGCTGGTCCTCCTCCTCGTGATCCTGGCCATCCTGGGGGCCGGGGTCGCGGTGGGGCTGTCCCGTCGCAAGCGCAACCCGTTCACGAACCAGCAGTTCGTGTCGGAGTGGGAACAGCGGATGCGTGCGGTCGAGGCGAGCCTCGGCTGGAGGTTCGTCGCGGAGGACCAGGGCTTCCAGGAACGCGTGCCGCACGTCGGCCGGATGCTCGAAGCCGACCGCAGCCGGGTGAAGTTCCAGCTCGTGGGCCAGTGGCGCGGCGTGCCCGTGCTCGCCGTCGAGGTCGTGCTGCGCACGGACAACGTGGTGACGCACGAGTTCCGCACCTACTCCGCCGTCGTCGTGCCCCGGCCGATGCCGGGGCCGTGGGTGCTGATCAGCCCGCGCGAGGACAGCGTGTGGGGGATCTTCGAGCAGTTCACGCTCACCGGCGACCCGGTGTTCGACCAGCGCTACGAGGTGCGCCGGGCCAACCCGGCGTTCGCGACGGCCCTGCTCGGCTCCGGTCTGACGCAGGCGCTGCTGCACGACCCGCGCGCGGCGGGGGTGGCGCTCGCGTTCGACGAGCACGCACTCGCCGCCGTCGTGCCCGGCCACCTGGTGCAGGCGCCGCTGGGTCATCTGGCGGACCTGCTGCTCGATCTGGGGGGCCGGGTGCCGTGGCAGGCGCTACCACGCGGGTGAACCGCGCGTTTATCCCGAGCGCTGGGTGGAATCCCCGTTCTACATTGGAACGGGGAGGTGGACGTGGTCTCTCAAGCGCTGGCCGAGTTGGTCATGGTTGTGCACTTCGCCGTCCTGGTGTTCCTCGTCGTGGGCGGCTTCCTGGCCTGGCACTGGCGCGGGGTCATCTACCCGCACCTGGCCATGGCGACGTGGGGGCTCCTGGTCGTCGCGTTCCCGCTGAACTGCCCGCTGACGGCGGCGGAGAACTTCTTCCGCGTTCGCGCGGGGCAGCCGGAGCTGGTGGAGGGCTTCATCGACCACTACATCGACGGGGTCGTCTACCCGCAGGCGGCGGCGGGTGCCGTGCAACTGCTGGTGGCGGTCCTCGTGGTCGGGTCGTGGACCGGGTACTGCCTGCGGTGGCGCGGTGAGCGCCACGCGGGATCGCGCCACGTCGGCGCCCACTGAGCAGACCGTCCTGCTGGAGGGCTTCCACGCGGTGAAGCACGCGTTGCGCTTCGGCGCGCCCGTGGAACCCCTCGTGACGCTGAGCCGGTCCGCGCTGCTGGGCCTCGCGGAGTCGCACGCCCCCGACCTGCTGACGCGGCTCGACCACGCCCGCGAGGTCGACCGGGCGGAGTTCACCGCGCTCGTCGGCCGCCCCCACCCGACCGGGGTCGCCGGGTTCGCCCAGCGGCCCGCCGTCGACGTCGCCCGCCTGGTCGAGGACCGCGCGACCCCGCTCGTCCTGCTCGACAACCCGCGCAACCTCGGCAACCTCGGCGCGGTCGTCCGGGTCGCCGCCGGGCTGGGCGCGGGCGGTGTGCTGTCGATCGGCGACGTGGACCCGTGGCACCCGAACGTCCTGCGCGGCAGCGCCGGGCTGCACTTCGCGCTGCCCGTGGGCCGGATCGACGTGGTCGACGGCGTCGAGGGGCCGGTGTTCGCGCTGGACGCGGACGGCTCGGACATCGCGGACGTGCGGATCCCGTCGAACGCCGTGCTGGCGTTCGGGTCCGAGCGGCACGGGCTGTCCGACGCGGTGCGCGAGCGGGCCGACCACCTGGTGTCGCTGCCGATGCGCCCTCTGGTGTCCAGCTACAACCTGACCACGTCGGTGGCGATGGCGCTGTACCACTGGTCTCTCCTCCAGCGCGCGTCTTGACCGGTCAAGAGATCACGATGGCGTCGTGACGGTCGAGAGGTCCACCCCGAAGCTCATGGCAGCGCGAGCCGGTGTAGCCGAGCGAGCGGTGCAGTCGCGCCACCTGCGCCGGGTCTGGGGGGTGCCGGGCACGCTGCTGGGCGCCGCCGCCTGGCCGGTGGACTGGCGGGGGCGCCTGCACGTCCGGTTCAACTACTGGTGGCAGGCGCACCTGCTCGACTGCGTGGTCGACGCGCAGCTGCGCGCCCCGACCGAGGCGCGCCGCCAGGTCGTGCGGCGGCTGGTGCGCGGGGTGCGGGTGCGGAACCTGGTCGGGTGGACGAACGACTTCTACGACGACGTGGCGTGGCTCGGGCTGGCGCTGCTGCGGGCGGGCGAGGACGTCGGGGTGTCCCGGCCTGCCGGGGTCTCGGCGATAGCGGCCAGGCTGCGCGACGGCTGGACCGACCACGGTGGCGGCGGCATCTGGTGGAAGCGGAACGACGACTTCAAGAACGTCCCCGCGAACGGCCCCGCGGCGATCTTCCTCGCCCGGCTGGCGAAGGCGGGCGGCTCGCACGGCGACCTGGTCCGCGCCCGGTCCACCGTGGACTGGATGGAGTCGGTCCTGGTCGACCCCGAGTCGGGGCTGGCGTGGGACGGCCTGCACGTGCACCCGAACGGTGAGATCCGCGAGATCGAGAAGAACGTCTACTCGTACTGCCAGGGCGTGCTGCTCGGCGCCAACCTCGAACTGGCGCAGGACTCCCCGACGGCGCTGGACCGGGTCGAGCGGCTCGTCCGCGCGGTCGACAAGGAACTGGCGGTCGACGGCGTGCTGCGCGGTCACGGCGGCGGGGACGGCGGGCTGTTCGGCGGGATCCTGCTGCGCTACCTGGCGCGGGCGGCCGTCGTGCTGCCGGGGTTCGAGCGCAGGGCCGCCGCGGAGATCGCCGCCGAGGTCGTGTTCGCGTCGGCGGAAGCCGTGTGGAACAACAGGACCGTGGCGGTGAGCGGGCCGGTGTTCGGTCCGGAGTGGACGGCCCCGGCCGTCGCCCCCGCTCGGGAGCGACGGCCGGAGAGCGACCTGTCCGTGCAACTCGGCGGCTGGATGGCCCTCGAAGCCGCGGCGCTGCTGGAGCGCAGCGGCTTCGACCCGCCGCGCCGCTAGCGGGCGAGCGCCTCCCGGTACCAGTCCAGGTAGTTGGCCAGCTCGGTCAGGTCGAACCGCCACGAGTGGAGCGCGGGTTCGCCGACGGCGTCGACCAGGTTCTTCTGGTCGAACCGCTTGTGGCCCGTCATGTACGAGCCGTAGAACTCGATCTTGCGGTCGAACTCCCGCTCCAGCTGGGTGAACCCGTCGACGTCGTCGGTGTGCACCGGCCGGGGCAGCCCCGCCTTCTCGAACATCACGCCGAGGCCAGGTCCGACCTGGAGCGGGTCCGGGTGGGTCAGGTGGAACACGTCGGCCGTCGACCCGGACTGGCTGATGCTCACGGCGTCCGCCACGACCAGGTCGACCGGCACGAGGTTGACCCGCGCGAGGGCCTCGGCCCGCACCCGCATCGGCTTGGCCAGGTCCTCCGGCGACCCCAGCGCCCCGAGCGCCCGCCGGAACTGCCCGAGCCGCCGCTGGATCCCGTAGAGCCCGGACTGCCCGCCGCACAGCGCGTACGTGCGGCTGTGCCCGATCACGACGCTGGGTCGCAGGGTGCGGGTCGCGAACGCCGTGGCCTCCGACACCAGGCGTTCCGCGCCGACCTTGCTGTCCTCGTACCGGTTGTTCGTCTCCACGCCGTCCATCCGGACCTCGGCGATCTCGCCGTCCAGCCGTCCGGCCACGTACGCGGTGCTCGTGTAGTTGAACGTCGACGCGCCCGCCGCCTCGGCGAGGTCGAGCGCGTTGCGGGTGCCCTCGACGTTGGTGTCCCGGAGGGCTTCCCAGTGCCGGTCCTCGTAGCGCAGGTCGGCCGCGTTGTGCCAGAACTCCCCGGCTCCGCTCAGGCCCTCGACGCCCAGGCGCGGCTCGCCGAGGTCGGCCGGGATGACCGTGACCCGCTTGTCGATCTCCCGCGCGTCCGCCCCGTACTCGCGGGCCGCCCTCGTGAGCGCCGTCCGCAGCCGCTCCTCGGGCTCGACCTTGCGGCCCGGCCGGACCAGGCACACGACCTCGTCGTCGGTGCGCGCCAGCAGCTCCAGCACCAGGGCCGCCCCGACCAGCCCGGTCGCGCCGGTGACCACCTGCTTCACGACCGCCTCCCGGTGGGGGTGAAGCACGCGGGCATCCGGCCGATCGCGTTGATGAAGTTCCCCGCGACGTAGCGGGGGGCGCCGATCCGCAGGTCCGGCAGCTGCCGGTACACCTCGGTGAGGACGTGCCGCAGTTCCAGCTTCGCCAGGTGCGCGCCGAGGCAGTAGTGCGGTCCCCCGCCGCCGAACGAGATGTGCCGGTTCGGCGTGCGGGTGATGTCGAACGTCCACGGGTCGGTGAAGACCTGCTCATCGCGGTTGGCCGACGAGTAGAAGAGCACGACGTGCTCCCCCGCCTCGATGGTCTGCCCACCCAGTTCGGTGCGCTCCACGGCGGTGCGGCGGAAGGTCATGATGGGGGTGGACCAGCGCAGGACCTCCTCGATCGCACCCGGCAGGCGTGCGTCGAGGTCGGCCAGCAGCAGGGCGCGCTGGTCGGGGAAGCGGTCGAGCGCGTGCACGCCGTGGCTGATGGCGTGCCGGGTGGTCTCGTTGCCCGCGATGAACAGGAGGATGAAGAACGCGCGGATCTCGTCGTCGGTGAGCCGCTCGCCGTCGACCTCGGCCTCGATGAGCGCGCTCATCAGGTCGTCGGTCGGGTGCTCGCGCTTCTCGTCGATCAGGTCGAGGGACATGGCGGTGAACGCGACCACGCCGTCGCGGATCGCCTGGGCCGGGTCGGTGCCGCCGAACTCGGGGTCCTTGCAGCCGATCATGGCGTTCGCGTGCACGAGGGCGCGGTCCCGTTCGTCCTCGGGCAGCCCGATGATCTCGCAGATGGTCCAGATGGGCAGCCGCTCGGCGATGCCGGTGACGAAGTCGACCTCGCCGAGGTGGGCCACGGAGGCGACCACGTCGCGGGCGGCGCGCCGGATGGCGGCGTCCATGAGCGACATCCGGCGCGGGGTGAACGTGGTGGTGATGAGCTTGCGCAGCCGGGCGTGCTTCGGACCGTCCATCGCGATGATGGACTGGGTGGCCTCGGCGAGCGCGGGAGGCAGGATTTCCAGCGTGACGCCGCCGAAGTACGCGGACGAGGAGAACGCACGAGGATTGCGGCTTACCGAGGAAACGTCGTTATGGTTTACGACCGCCCAATAACCCTGCGTTTCGACGGACGGGATAACGGGGTTTTCAATGGGAGCCTGCCACGAAACCGGCCGATTCCGTCTCAACTCGGCGAATCGCGAATCCCGGTCTTCGGGAGTCAGTGCCCAGAATTCCTCGGAGGAGAGGTCGGTCGATACCGGGCTGTGGAGGGCTGTCATGGTGTTTCCGCGAGTTCCGACGCGATCTCGCCGCGCAGCACGGACTCCAGCTCCACCAGCGCCCTGGCGACCGTCGAGCCGTCGAGCACCCGGTGGTCGTAGGTGAGGCGCACGTCCAGCGTGCCGTCGTCCTCGAACTGCCCGTAGTTCAGCGTGGTCGTCAGCGGCGAGAGCTGGTGCAGGCTGGCCCCGCCCTCGGACGCCGTGGTGCTGGCGGCGAACGTGCCGAGGAAGTACGCGCGGAACGGGCCGCGGGCCTGCACGGCGAGCCACCAGATCAGCCTGCGGACCGGGAACGGCAGGCTGCTGAGCCCGATGATGCGCCGGTAGCTGCGCAAACTCTCCAGCGGAGCCGTCTTGTACCTCCGCACGACGGCGTCGATCTCGCGCAGCGACAGCGTCTCCGGGCGGGGGATGCGGGTGAAGAACACCGCGCTCTCGCCCTCGTACGCGCGCTCCACGCTGAACGACGCGGCCGTCTCCGGGTGCTCGTAGAGCTGCGCCCACGGGAACGAGAAGTACGCGCGGCGCAGCTCCGGGTGCCGGGCGCACACGACGCCGTAGGCCTTCATGAAGATCGCGCACCAACTCACGTGGTCGGTCGCCGTGGCCCGCGCGGCGACCACGCCGCCCAGTCGCATCCGCCGTTGCATCGGCACGCTGGGAACCTTGCGCGAATGGTGGAGCAGGTCGCGCATGAACTGTCGGGGCGGTGAAAGCCGCAGTGTTCGTCCGCGTCGAACGGGAACGTCCCGTGCGGGGCTCGGAAGCTCCCCTGATTGCCGTGTTATCGGTGTCCTGATGAGCATGCGTCCGACGATAAGGACGAAAAGTACGCTCTCGGAGAACGCTGTCCGGAATAGGGGTTGATGTAAATCATATTGCGCTCAGTGGCAGCCGCAGGACTGGCGGTGCTTCAGGGTCGGGGCGAGCCGGATGGTTTCCGGCGGGCGGTTCGGATCGGTGATCCGCGAGAGCAGCAGCCGGACGGCCGTTCGGCCGATCTCCTCGATCGGCTGGGCCATCGTCGTGAGGGCCGGTTCGACCAGCTCGGACCACTCGACCTCGTCGTAGGAGACCAGCGCCAGGTCGCGACCGATGCGCAGCCCTCGGGTGCGGATCTCGTGCATCACGCTGGTCAGGACCATGTGGTCGCCCGCGACCACGGCCGTCGGCGGCGACTCCAGGTCGAGCAGCGGGGCCAGCTTGCCGTCGGAGGACACCAGGTCCTCGTCCCACTGGAGACCGGAGCGGCCGAGCCCGAGCCGGTAGCCGAGCACGCGCTCGTCGGTGGTCGCGAGCCCGATCTGGCCGGTGACCATCCCGATCCGCCGGTGCCCCAGCTCGGCCAGGTGCCGGGCGAGCTGCGACGTGGACTGGACGTTCTCCGGCCCGACCTGGTCCATGTCCTGGCTCATCGTCAGGCGGTCCACGAGCACCGTCGGGATGCCGAGGCGCCGCAGCTCCGGCAGCACCGCGCCGCCCGCCCCCGCCGACGGGGTCAGCAGCAGGCCGTCCACGCGACGGCCGCGCAGCATCCGCACGGCTGCCTGCTCGGACTCGGCGGTGTCGCGGGTGTCGATCAGGACGAGCGAGTAGCCCGCGGTCGTGGCCTCGTTCTCGATCGCGGCGATCAGCTCGGCGAAGTACGGGTGCGACACCAGCGAGACGGCCAGTCCCAGGGACTTCGTGCCGCCGGTCACGAGGGAGCGGGCGATGGCGTCCCCGGTGTAGCCGGTCTCCTCGATGGCCTTGAGGACGCGCTCCTTCGTCTCCGGGGCCACCGACCTGGTCTCGTTGATGACGTGTGAGACCGTGGTGATGGAGACCCCGGCCAGGGTCGCGACCTCCCGCATGGTGATCATGTGGTGCTTGCCCCGTTCCGCCTGTGCGCAATCGCTTGCGACCGGACCCTACCTGCTAGGAGGCGCTCGCGATGGTTGTCGTGGTGTGTGTCGGCCTGACGACCGTGGACGTCATCCAGCAGGTAGCTGAATTCCCCGTTCCGGGTGACAAGGTCCAGTCCACGGGTGTCCACCTGACCCCCGGCGGACCCGCGGCCAACGCCGCGACCACGGTCGCCGCGCTCGGCCACGAGGCCGTCCTGCTGACCGCGCTCGGGCGGGACGCCTTCGGCGCGTTCGCCGCCGCCGGGCTCGCCGAGCGGGGGGTCGAGTTCCACGACCTCGCGCCCGACTCCCGCATCTCGCTCAGCATGGTCGCCGTCCGCGAGCGCGACGGCGAGCGGACCGTGATCTCCCGCAACGCCGCCGAAGTCGACCTCCGGGCCACTGTGGACGCCGTAACACCGTTTGTGTTGCGGGCGGACGTCCTCCTGCTCGACGGACACCTCGGCCGGATGGCCCTGACGGCCGCGAATGTGGCCAAAGATGCCGGTTTGCCGGTGGTGCTCGACGCCGGGAGCTGGAAACCTGTGCTTGAAGACCTGCTGCCGCTGGTGGACGTAGCGGCGTGCTCGGCGGCTTTCGAGCGGACCGAGGACGAGCTGCACGCCCTCGGGGTGCCGCTGGTGATCCGGACGAACGGTGCGAACCCGGTCGCGTGGTCGTGTGACGGGAGACTCCACGCACTGCCGGTACCCCCGGTGGACGTGCGCGACACCAACGGCGCGGGGGACGTGTGGCACGGTGCTCTCGCCGTCGCGCTCGCCCGGCAGGACCCGGTCGCCGACGCGATCGGGTATGCGAACGCGGTGGCGGCGGTCAGGGTGCGCAACACCGCGCAGGACTGGCTTGAGGAGTTGGCAAGGTGGCAGGACAGCAGGTGAAGTTCGACGAGCTGCTCGACCGGGCTCGCGGGCTCGTGGACACCGGTGAGCGCAGGCTGCTCGGCATCGGCGGCGCACCTGGCTCGGGCAAGTCCACGCTCGCGCGCCGGTTGGTCGACGCGCTCGGAGCCGACGCCGCGCTCGTCGAGATGGACGGCTTCCACCTGGCCCAGCGCGAGCTGCTCCGGCTGCGCATCAGCGAGCGCAAGGGCGCGCCCGACACGTTCGACGTCGCCGGGTACGTCGACCTGCTCGGCAGGCTCAAGGCAGCAGGCCCGGACATCGTCTACGCGCCCGAGTTCCGGCGCGAGATCGAGGAGCCCATCGCCTGCGCCGTGCCCATCGGCCCGGACGTGCCGCTCATCGTCACCGAGGGCAACTACCTGCTGCTGAACTACGACAAGTGGAAGCGCGTCCGCATCGTGCTGGACGAGGCCTGGTTCCTGTTCATCGACGACGACCTCAGGGTGCAGCGGCTGATAGACCGCCACCTGAGGTTCGGCCGGACGCTGGCGGAGGCCGAGGAGCGCGTCCTGCACGGCACCGACCACGTCAACGCCCTGATGGTGAACTCCTCCAAGTCGGGCGCCGACCTGCTCATCACCGACGTGGTGTGAGGTCCGCTTCCGCGTCGAGGTCGATCGGCTTGCGCATCTCCTGGCGGTAGCGCCACACGCCGTACGCGGTGCCGAACACGAAGAACGCGATGCTGACCACGACCGCCGTCGTCTCCAGCCACGGCATCGACGTCAGCAGGCCGGCCCCGTAGTACCCGGCCAGCACGAGCGTCGGCACCCACGCGAGCGCGCCGAGCGTCGTGGCCAGCAGGAACCGCTTCTTGTCCATCTGCGCCGCGCCCGCGACCATCGGCGCCAGCGTGCGGACCCACGGGATCCAGCGGGCCAGCACGATCGCCCAGAACCCCCGTCTGTCCAGGAAGTCCCTGGCCTTCTCCAGGTTCTGCCGGTTCAGCATCCGGCCGCCCTTGCGGGCCAGCAGGTGCGTGCCGGTCGTCTGGCCGATGTAGTAGCCGATCAGGTTGCCGACCAGCGCCACCAGCATGGCCGCCGCGGAGAGCAGCCACGCGTTCCACGCACCGGTGTGCTGCGCCAGGATGACGCCCGCCGCGAAGAGCAGCGAATCACCGGGCAGGAACAGCCCGAAGATGAAGGCGCACTCGACGAACAGGAATCCCAGCGTGATCAGCCACACCGCCACGGGCCCCGCGGTTGCCAGCGGGTTGAGCGGGTCGATCGCGAGAGTGAGGGTCGAACCGGACAGAACCACCCGGTCAGCCTACGTCGGAGTGGGGTGCCCGCAGGACGACCTTGACTCAACCGGTAGCTGAAAGCTGTGCGTCGTAACGGATTGCGCACAACCGGTCACGGTCCAGAGTGGCATCGACCTGCCACACGACCCTGTGGTGCGAACGACCGGCACCGCTCAGCGCTGATCCGCCCTAGCCTCTGCGGTGCCATGTCGAGCACCCGGATGACCAAGCCGCAGCGCCGTGAGCAGATCCTCGCCACGGCGGCGGAGGTGTTCGCCACCACCGGCTACGCCCACGCGGGCATGCGGGAGGTGGCGACCAGGGCGGGCATCACGACGCCCGTGCTCTACGACCACTTCGCGTCCAAGGCGGACCTGTACTCGGTCCTCCTCGGCAAGCAGGTCGACTCGCTGGTCGGCGAGTGGGCCGCGCCGGTGGCCCCGGTGAGCACGTACGACCTGTTCCACGGACGCGTCTGCTCGATCTACGCGTGGATCGAGCAGAACGAGCTCGCCTGGCGGATGATCTTCGGTGAGCCGCCGCGCGACGAGGACGCGGCTCGGGTGCACCGCGAGGGGCAGGCGAGGGCCACCAGGCACCTCACGGCGCTGTTCCGGTCGGTGCCGCACCTGGACCTGTCCGTCGACCTCGACCGGGACCGCGCCGACGAGGTGCTGGCCGAGGCGGCGAAGAGCGCGTTGAACGCCATCGCCACGTGGTGGTGGAGCAACCGGGACGTCTCGCGCGAGCACGTCGTCGCGCTGACCACCGACCTGCTGTGGCGGGGCGTCCGCGAACTCACGGGCTCGGCGTCACACGTGCGGCACTGAGTCGAGGTCCGTGGTCGTCGTCCGCAGCGGGATCTCCTTGATCAGGAACGTGGTCGCGAACGCGACGACCATGACGAACGCGCCGGTCAGGAACACCGCGTCGATCGACTCCGCGAAGCCCTCCAGGAACGGCCTCGCCAGCCGGGGGTCGACCTGCTGGAGGAACGACGAGTCCTGGAGGACGCCCGCGTCGCCCCCGCCGCCCTGGAGCGCGTCGAGCACCGGCTTGTTGACCGGGTCGGCCAGCACCGCCGGGTCCTTCAGCGCGGCCTGGAACTCCGGTGTCGGCACGATCCGGGCGAACGCGTCCCCGATGCGGTCCGGCACCGTGCTGAACATGATGGACAGGAACACCGCGACGCCGACCGTGCCGCCCATCTGGCGGAAGAACGTGGCGGACGCGGTCGCGACGCCGAGGTCGCGCATCGGCACGGCGTTCTGCGCGGCGATCGTGAGCGTCTGCATGCAGTTGCCGAGCCCGAAGCCGAAGATCGTCATGTAGACCGTCGGCTGCCAGATCGGGGAGTCGACGCCGACCGTGTAGAACAGGAACATCGCGATCACCATCAGCGCGGTGCCGATGATCGGGAACACCTTGTAGCGGCCGGTGCGCGAGGTGATCTGGCCGGACAGGATCGAGCCGACCATGATGCCCAGCGTCATGGGGATCATCAGCAGACCGGCCTCGGTGGGCGTGTGGCCCTTCACGATCTGGAGGTACTGCGGGATCATCGAGATGCCGCCGAACATGCCGATGCCGACGACGAACCCGGCGATGATGATCATGGTGAACGTGGACGAGCCGAACAGCTTGAGCGGGATCAGGGCCTCGTCGCCCATCTTGGACTCGACCCGGATGAACAGCGCCACGCCGACCACGCCGACGACGTAGCAGGCGATCGACCCGACCGAGCCCCAGCCCCACTCGCGGCCCTGCTCGGCGACGATCAGCAGCGGCACGATGCCCGTGGTCAGGAACAGCGCGCCCCAGTAGTCGATGCGGTGGTCGTGCGCCTCGTGCGGGAGCCGCAGCACGCGCCACACGACGGCCAGCGCGACGACGCCGATCGGCACGTTCACCAGGAACACCCAGCGCCAGCCCGTGATGCCGAGGATGGTGTCCTGACCTGCGAGGAAGCCGCCGATGACCGGCCCGAGCACGCTGGAGGTGCCGAACACGGCGAGGAAGTAGCCCTGGTACTTGGCGCGCTCGCGGGGCGGCATCATGTCGGCGATGATCGTGAACGCCAGCGACATCAACCCGCCCGCGCCGAGGCCCTGGAGGGCGCGGAACGCCGCCAGCTCGTACATCGACGTGGAGAACGTGCAGGCCAGCGACCCGATGACGAAGATGGTGATCGCGGCCAGGTAGAACGGCCGCCTGCCGTAGATGTCCGACAGCTTGCCGTAGATCGGTGTCGAGATGGTCGACGTGATCAGGTAGGCGGTCGTGGCCCACGCCTGGAGGCTGAGACCCTGGAGGTCGTCGGCGATCGTCCGGATCGACGTGCCGACGATCGTCTGGTCGAGCGCCGCCAGGAACATGCCGACCATCAGGCCGCTCAGGACGGCGAGGATCTGCCGGTGGGTGAGCCTGCCGCTCCCAGTCTCCGCGTTGACCATCCACCGAGTCTGCGCCATGCCCCCGGATGCCGCCGCACGATCGTCCCGGCGCCGGGGACCTCTGTGCCCGGATGTCGCAAACGCACCGTTCCGGTGTGACGAAGACCCCGCTAGCGTGCTGGGCATGGCCCTGGTCGAAGAACTCCGCGCGGCGTTGGGTCCGAACGCCGTCCTGACCGACACCGACGTCACCGCCGCCTACCAGCGCGACATGATGCCGCTCGCGCCGTACGGCTCACCGCTCGCGGTCGTCCTGCCCGCCGACACCGAAGAGGTCCGGGCCGTGGTGCGCGCGTGCGCCGCGGCGGGCGTCCCGATCGTGCCGCGCGGCGCGGGCAGCGGACTGTCCGGCGCGGCCAACGCGATCGACGGCTGCGTGGTGCTCGTGACCACGAAGATGAACGCGATCGTGGAGATCGACGCCGACAACCGGCTCGCGGTCGTGGAGCCGGGGGTGGTCAACCTCGACCTGCGCGGGGCCGTGGAGAAGAACGGCCTGTTCTACCCGCCGGACCCGTCGAGCTACGACTGGTGCACGATCGGCGGCAACCTGTCCACGAACGCGGGCGGGCTGTGCTGCGTGAAGTACGGCGTCACCACGGATTCGGTGCTCGGCCTCGAAGTCGTGCTGGCCGACGGCGAGGTGCTGAAGACCGGCCGCCGGACCGTGAAGGGCGTGGCGGGCTACGACCTGACCAAGCTGTTCATCGGCAGCGAGGGCACGCTCGGCGTGATCACGAAGGCCACGCTCGCGCTCCGACCGCTGCCGCAGGCGCCGGTGACGCTGGTGGCGGCGTTCAACACCACGGAGGCGGCCGGGGTCGCGGTCAGCGCCGTGGTGCGCGAGGGCCTGGTGCCGTCGCTGATGGAGATCATGGACCGCACGTCCATCGAGGCCGTCGAGACGTACCTGAAGACCGAGCTCGGCGCCGGCCCCGGCTGCGCGGCGCTGCTGATCTGCCAGTCCGACGCCGGTGCCGAGGTCGGGATGCGCGAGCTGGCCGTCATCGAGCAGCTCTGCACCAACGCGGGCGCCGAACTGGTCTACGCCACCGAGGACGTCTCCGAGGGGCGCGACCTGCTGACCGCCCGCCGCGCCGTCCTGACGGCGCTGGAGGTCTACGGGGCCTGGCTCACCGACGACGTCTGCGTGCCCCGCACCAGGATCGCCGAGCTGATCGCGGGCTGCGAGCGCGTCAGCGCCGAGGTCGGCCTGCGCATCGCCGTCGTCGGCCACGCCGGCGACGGCAACATGCACCCCACCATCGTCTACGACCCCGCGTCCGAGGACGAGTTCTCCCGCGCCCGCAAGGCTTTCGACGAGATCCTGTCCGTCGGCCTCGCGCTCGGCGGGACCGTCACGGGCGAGCACGGCATCGGCAAGATCAAGCGGGAGTGGCTGGAGCGCGAGATCGGACCGGTCGGCCTGCGCGTGCACCGCGAGATCAAGCGAGCCCTCGACCCGGAGAACCTCTTCAACCCCGGCTCGATGTTCTCGATGTGACGTCCACAAAGGACGACGCCCGTGAGGTGGGACCTCACGGGCGTCGTCGTGGAGCTGGAGGGGATCAGCGGTCGTGGTCGACCTTCGGGAAGACCTGCGTGGCCTCCGAGGAGGTGTCCACCCTAGGGAGGACCTGCGTGATGTCGTCGGCCTCCTGCTGGACCAGCGACTTCTTCTCGCGCTTCGCCTTGATGAACTCGATGATGATCGGCACGACCGAGATCAGCACGATCAGGATCAGCATCATCTCGATGTTCTTGCGCACGAACTCGATCTGGCCGAGGAAGTAGCCCAGGACCGTCAGGCCCGCGGCCCAGGCGATGCCGCCGATGGCCGAGTAGGTGAAGTACTTCCTCGCGTCCATCCGACCCACGCCCGCCATGGCGGTGATGAAGGTGCGGACGATCGGCACGAACCGGGCCATGACGATCGCGCGGGCGCCGTACTTCTCGAAGAAGCCCTCCGTCTTCTCGACGTACTCCTTCTTGAAGATCTTGGACTCCGGCTTGTTGAACAGCGCGGGCCCGGCGCGCAGGCCGATGTAGTACCCGACGACGTTGCCGACCATGGCGCACACCGTCACGAGCACGCAGACCAGCCACAACGGGTAGTCCAGCGCGCCGGTGGCGACGAACAGCCCGGCGGTGAACAACAGCGAGTCACCCGGCAGGAAGAAGCCGACCAGAAGGCCGCACTCGGCGAAGATGATGAAGCAGAGCGCGAAGAGCGCGAACCCCCCGAAGCTGCTCAAGAGGTATTCGGGGTTCAGCCACTGCGGGCCGAGGGCAACCGTGGAGGTGGTGAGCGCAGCCGTCACGCGTCACACGGTACAGGCATTCCGAGACGGGCAATTCCGGCATCGGTGATGGGCGGTCAGCGCAACGTGACCACGGCGACGACCGTTCCGGCCGCGAGTCCGAAGAGGAGCGCGAGCAGCAGCACCCACCGGGCGGCCAGCGCCGGCGGGCGCGCGGGCTCCCCGGCCGCGGGCGCGGAGCGCACGACGTGCATGCCGGAACTGGTGGCCTGCGCGCGCAGCGCGTCGGCCACCAGCCGCTCCTGGTCGTCGGGCATGGCTCCGACGCTAGCCCAGACCGGGTCCTAGTCCTTGACCCACGCGCCCCTGCTCATCACATCGCGTGGTCGGAGCTCGGCGTCGAGCACCACCAGGTCGGCCGCGAGGCCCGCGCGGAGTTCACCGGTCCGGTCGCTCAGGCCGAGCAGCGCGGCCGGTCGGGTCGACGCCGCCCGGGACGCCTCGACGATGCTCAGCCCGCACGAGGTCACCGCGTTGCGGAACGCGGCGTCCATGGTCAGCGTGCTGCCCGCCAGCGAACCGCCGCCCGCGAGCGTGGGCACGCCGTCGACCACGCGCACTTCGAGACCGCCCACGTCGTACACGCCGTCGCCGACCCCGGCCGCCGCGATGGCGTCGGTGATGAGCACCGTGCGGCCCGTGCCCGCGTGCCGGGCGGCCAGCCGCACCGTCGTGGGGTGCAGGTGCACGAGGTCGCAGATCAGCTCGACGGTGACGCGCTCGTCGTCCAGCAGCGCGCCGATCGGGCCCGGCTCGCGGTGGTGCAGCGGGCGCATCCCGTTGAACAGGTGGGTCGCCACGGACGCGCCCGCGTCGATCGCGGGGCGGATCTGGGCCTCGGTGCCGTCGGTGTGGCCGACCGCCGCGAGGACATCGTTGTCGACCAGCAGCTTCACCGCGTCGACCGCGCCCTCCAGCTCCGGAGCCAGGGTGATCATCCGGACGGCGCCCCCGCCCGCGGCGAGCAGCTTCGCCACGGAGTCGCGGTCCGGCGGGCGCAGGATCGCCGGGTCGTGCGCGCCGCAGCGCGCGGCGGACAGGAAGGGGCCCTCCAGGTGCAGCCCGGAGATCAGGCCGTCCTGCGTCAGCTCGGCGAGCTTCGCGATCTGCTCGACCATCTCCGGCACCGGCCGCGACACCAGGCTGGCGAGCAGCGTGGTGGTGCCGTGCCTGCGGTGCGCCGACGCCGCCTTGCGCACGCGGTCCGGGTCGGCGTTGGTGAACGCCTCGCCGCCGCCGCCGTGGCAGTGGATGTCGACGAAGCCGGGCACCAGCCACGACCCGCTCACGTCCGTCGTCGGCCCGTCCGGGACCGTCCCCTCGCCGACGGCCAGGATCCGGCCGTCGCGCACGGTCAGCCACCCCGATTCGAGCACGCCGTCCGGCGTGACCACCCGACCACCGGTCAAGGTCACGTCCACCGGTCCGCCCCACGTGCTCATGAACCCTCCAACTCGTCGATGGCGAGCAGCGCCGCGCCGAGGCATCCGGCCTCGTCGCCGAGCGCGGCCAACCGAAGTTCCGGTCGTCGCTGGAAGGTGATCAACCCGTCCAGCTTCTTGCCCAGTGGCGCCGCGAGCAGTTCGCCGGACAGGGCGAGACCGCCGCCGAGCACCACCGCCTCGGGTCCGAGCACGCCAGCCAGGAGCACGATCCCCCTGGCCAGCGCGTCGATCGCCTCGTCCCACACGGCGCGGGCGTCCGGGTCGCCCGCGCGCACCATGGCCGCCACCTCGGCCGCGCCGCCGACGGGGATGCCGGTGCGCTCGGTGAACCGGCGGGCGATGCCGCCCGAGGACGCGCGCACCTCCACGCACCCGACCTGCCCGCAGCCGCAGGGATCGCCGTGGCCGACGTCGACGTGGCCGACCTCGCCCGCGTAGCCGTCGCCGCCGTGGATCCGGCCGTCGAGCACCAGCGCGCCCGCTATCCCGGTGCCGATGGGCATGATCACCCCGTTGCGCAGCCCCCGCGCGGCGCCCATCCGGCACTCCGCGAGGCCGCCCGCGCGCACGTCGTGTCCGAACGCGACGGTCAGGCCCGTGCGCTCGGCGATCCGGTCGCGGAACGGGAAGTCGTTCCAGCCCAGGTTGGTCGAGTACACCCCGACCCCCGTGCGCTCGTCGACCACGCCGGGGACGACGACGCCGACGGCGTCGACCCCGTGCTCCGCGGCGGCCCGCAGCCCGTCGACGACGTCGACGACCAGGTCCACCACCGCCTCGGCGGTCGCCGTGCCGTCCGCGCCCCTGGGGGTGCCCCGCCGCTGTTGTTCCACCGCGACCACGCGCTCCGGCGTGCCCGCCACCAGCGCTGCTTTGGTCTCGGTTCCGCCGACGTCGACGGCGACCACGTGTCTCGTGCGTGCCACGAGGGTCGATACTGCGGCATGCACCGCCCATTGGTCTATACCAAGGCCCGGAATGGGTCCGGTCGCGGAATCATGTGGGCGGTGAACCGGTACGAACGGCTGACGGCGTTGCTGGAGCTCCTGGCCGCCCGCGGCAGGCTCGGAACCGACGAGGTCGCTGTCGAACTCGGCGTCTCGGCGGCCACCGTCCGGCGCGACCTCGACCACCTCGCCGAGCAGCAGCTGCTCAGCCGCACCCACGGCGGTGCCGTCGCCCAGGCCGTCTCCTACGACCTGCCGATGCGCTACAAGGCCTCCCGCAGGGCCGACGAGAAGCAGCGCATCGGCCAGGCCGCGGCGGCGCTGGCCGCGCCGGGTTCGGTCGTCGGGCTCACCGGCGGCACCACCGTCACGGAGGTCGCGAGAGGACTCGCGACCAGGCCCGACCTCGACGTGACGGTCGTGACGAACGCCCTGAACATCGCCGGTGAACTGGTCGTCCGCCCCCGCGTGAAGCTCGTCGTCACGGGTGGCGTCGCGCGCCCGCAGTCCTACCAGCTGATCGGCCCGCTCGCCGCCAGGATCGCGGACGAGCTGTCGCTCGACCTGGCGTTCCTCGGCGTCGACGGGCTGGACCCGGTGCTGGGCGCGACCGCGCGCCACGAGGGGGAGGCCGAGCTGTGCCGGGTGTTCGCCGCGCACGCCGAACGCGTCGTCGTGGTCGCGCACTCGTCCAAGCTCGGCAGGCGGACGCTCGCGCGGATCGTCGGCGTCGACCAGGTGGACGTGCTCATCACCGACACGACCGCGACGGACCAGGCCGTCGCGCCGTACCTGGAGCGCGGGGTGGAGGTCCAGCGGGTCTAGCGGGCCGCCATGATCTTCTGCAACGCGTCGAGGGCCCGGCTGGCCGTGGACTTCACGGTGCCCTTCGAGATGCCGGTGGCCTCGGCGATCTCCGCCTCGGACATGTCGCCGTAGTAGCGCAGCACCAGCACCTCGCGCTGCCTCGGCGGCAGCTGCTGGAGCGCAGCGACCACGGCCTGGTGCTCCGCGGTCAGCATCGCGAGGCTCTCGGCCGAGCGGGCGTTCACCGCGTGCGGGGGTGTGTAGTCGCGCGCGGTCTTGCGGCGGCGCAGCACGCTGCGCGACCCGTTGACCACCGCCGTCCGCAGGTAGCCCAGCGCCGCCTGCGCGTCGCGCAGGTTTCCCCAGTTCCGGTGCAGACCGGTGAAGGCCTCCTGCACCACGTCCTCGGCTGTCGCGGGTTCGTCGACGAGCAGCAGCGCGAGGCGCACCAGCCGCATCCGGTGCTGGCGGTAGAGGTCCTCCAGCGTCAGGGGACCGGCGGGCGCCGGGGCCGCGCCGTCCTGGATGCGGAGGTTGGTCAGCGTGTCCTGCACGCGCACGACGCCGCTGCTGTTCTGCTCGGGACCGACCACGGGGAGGACGTTACCGGTCGGCGGGTAGCTTCGGCTCGGCAACACAGGTTCTCGGTGGAGGTGCGCATGGCCAGGTTCGCGGTCCAGTTCGTCTACGGGCCAGATCGGGACAGGTTGGCCGAGGTCAGGCCCAAGCACCGGGACTACCTCGACACGTTGGTGGACAAGGGCGTTCTGCTGCTCTCCGGCCCGTACGCCGACATGGAAGGCGCTCTCCTGGTCTTCGAGGCGGCCGACGAGGCGGAGCTGCGCGGCTACCTCGCCGCCGACCCGTACGCGGGCGCGCAGGTGCTCGCCGAGACCACCGTGCGCGAGTGGAACGCCATCAAGGGCACGTTGGTCTAGCTCCCCCGCGGATCGTCAGGACGGGTCCGCTCGCGGTTCCCCCTCCGGGGCGATCGGCGGGTGGCCCTCGTCCGGCCCGTCGCCCGACGAGGCGGGGGGCACGTCGAGCGGTGGTCCGCTCGACGGGGCCGGGACGCCCGGCGGTGTGGTCGACGGCGCTGGATCGACCGGCGGCGCTGGATCGACCGGCGGGGCGGGGTCGGCCGACGGCGCGGGGGTGCTCGTCGTCGTGCCGGTCGCCGGGCCCGCGGGCGGCACCGGGGTCGGCGACCGCTCGCCCGGCAGCAGCACGATCGCCACCACGACGGCCGCGGCCGTGGCGAACCCGCTGCCCGCGGCGGCGGCCGCGCGCCGCCCGCGGCGGACCCGTTCGCCCGCCCGGACGACGTCGGAGACGTCGAACCCCAGGTCGGCGTCGTCGGCGGCGTGCAGCGCGCCGAACACGTCCCTCAGGTCATCTCCCCGCACCACGTCGCACCTCCATCCGAAGTTCGTCGAACCCCGGACCCAGCCGCCGCCGCAGCGCGGCCAGGCCCCGGTTGCCCTGGCTCTTCACCGTGCCCACCGAGCAGCCGAGCGCCGCCGCGGTGTCCTCCAGGCTCAGGTCGTGCCAGTACCGCAGCACCAGCACGGCGCGCTGCCGCGCGGGCACCGACCCGAGCGCCTGCCAGAGCACGATCCGCACCTCGGTGGACGGATCGGGCTCCGGCAGTTCGGGCGGATCCCCGACCAGCCGCTCCCGGCGCCAGCGGACCCGCCGCCGCTCGGTGATGAAGGTGCGGACCACGATCTGGCGCAGGTACGCGTCGAGCCCCTCCCGGCGGGCCGCCCCCGGCCCGGCCAGGTAGAGCTTGAGGAACGCCGACTGCACGACGTCCTCGGCCTCCGGGTAGTTCCCGCACAGCAGGTACGCCGTGAAGCGCATCGAGCGGGCGCTGCGGGCGAAGTGCTCGGCGAACTCGACGTTCCAGTTCAGGTCTGTCACCGCGTGGTGGTCTCCGGCTCGGGTCTCCTGGCGGCGTGGATCAGCGCTCGGCGACCGAGGGCGCGTCGACCGGGGCCGGAACGGCCCGCGGGCCTTCCGCGGGCGTCGCGGAGGGGGCTTCGTCGACCGGCGGCGTCCCGACCGACGGGAAGCCCTCGGCGGGTGCCGCGGAGGGCTGGTCTCCGACCGGGACCGCGCCGGGGACGCCCTCGGCCGGGACCGCGACGGGGGCCTCGGCGGCCGGGACCGCGACGGGGGCGTTCTCCGCCGGGACCGCGACGGGGGCTTCAGCGACCGGGTGCGGCTCCGCCCGCGGCGCCTCGGCCGGGGACGGGGTGCTCGACGACGGGACGGGACCGTTCCCGCTCACCGCGCCCGCGATGGCGGGCACGGCGATCCCGACGCCGCCGAGCACGATCGCACCGACCACCAGAACCAGACGTTTGCGCATGTTCCGCTCCTCGCGTTCGACGAGGGGCACCGGTGCGGCGCCCCCAGCCGCTCTACGCGATCGGCCCGCCCGAACGTTGCACGGGGTTTTCGCTAGCGGATCGCCGCCCGGCCGCCGGGACCGACGGGCCGCGACGACTCCTCAGCCCCGCGCTCCGCGATGTCGGCGAGCATCGCCCGGTCACCCCGCGGCACGATCCCGGCCGACCGCCGCTCCACGACGACCGGCGTGAACGCCCGCAGCACCTTGATCCGCCCGACCCAGCCGGGCACGTGGATCGCCCGCGACCGCTTGCCGATGCCCTTGACCACGGCCCTGCCCACGTCGGACACGTCGTACTTGCGGCTCGCCAGCCCCGGCAGCGCCTTGCGCATCGGGCCGAACACCGGGTGCTCGTCGGCGCCGTTGACCATGTCCGTGTCGATCCACGAGAAGTACGCGATGCCGACGTCGACGCCCAGGTGGCGTACCTCGGCGCGGAGGCTGTTCGCGAACGCCTCGACGCCCGCCTTGGCCGCCGAGTAGGCCGCGTTGCCGGGGATCTGCACGATGGCCGCCAGCGAGGACACCACCAGGCAGTAGCCGCGGCTCGCGACCAGGTGCGGCAGGCACGTCCTGACCGTCCGCCACACGCCGAGCAGGTTGACCTCGACGACCCGCTCGAACGCGGCGGGGTCGATGGAGCGGACGAACCCGGCCGACGCGATGCCCGCGTTGGCCACGACGACGTCGATGCCGCCGAAGTGCTCGACCACGCCGCCGACGGCGGTCTCCAGGGCCTGCCAGTCCGTGACGTCGGCCTCCCACGCCCGGCCGCCGCACTCGGCGGCGACGGCGGCGAGCTGCTCGCCCTCCAGGCCGACCAGCGCGAGCCTGGCCCCCTGTGCGGCCAGCCGCCGGGCCACGTCGGCGCCGATGCCCCTGGCCGCGCCGGTGATCAGGACAACCTTGCCGTTGACGTCCACGGTGACCTCCCGAAGCTGTTCCCGGAAGGCCACCGTAGCCCAACTTACCGCTAGTAAGCTACTGGCGAGTTAAACGCTCGCGTCCGTGAGCCGCTGCACCTCGGCGGGCGACAGCCGGAGGTCGAGCACGGGCAGCAGGGCGTCGAGCTGCTCGGCGTTGCGCGCGCTGGCCAGCACGGACGGCACCGTCGGCTGCGAGGTGATCCACGCCAGCGCCACCGCGCCGACCGACGTCGCCCGCGCGGCGGAGATCTCGTCCAGGGCCGCCAGGACGCGCAGACCCCGGTCGTCCAGGTACTTGGTCGCCCCGGCCGCCCTCGGGCTGTCCACGTCGACGCCAGGCCGGTACTTGCCCGTCAGGAATCCCTTCGCCAGACCCCAGTACGGCAGCGCGGACAGGCCGTTCGCCGCCACCACGTCCGCCAGCGCGCCCTCGTACGCCGATCGCGCGACCAGGCTGTACTCCGGCTGGAGCGCGACGAACCGGGCCAGGCCGTCCCGCTCGGAGACCGCCAGCGCCTCCGCGAGCCGCGCCGCGGAGAAGTTCGAGGCGGCGATCTGCCGCACCTTGCCCGCCCGGACGAGCGCGTCCAGCGCGCCCAGGTACTCCTCGGCCGGGGTCTCCTCGTCGTCGCGGTGCGCGTAGTACAGGTCGACGTGGTCGACGCCGAGGCGCTTGAGCGAGGCCTCGGCGGCGGTCGTGATCGTGGCGGCCTTGATGTTGTCCAGGCCCTTCGTCATCCCGACCTTCGTCGCGATGACGACGTCGGCGCGGTTGCCGCGCGCCGCCAGCCACCGACCGATGATCGTCTCCGACTGGCCGCCCGCGTACAGGTCCGCCGTGTCGATGAAGTTGCCGCCCGCGGCCGTGTACGCGTCCAGCACCGCGAACGACTGCTCCTCGTCCGCGGTCCACCCGAAGACGTTGCCGCCGAGCGCCAGCCGGGACACGTCCAGATCGCTGTTGCCGAGTTTCGCCATGGGTCGAACCTACTCGGAACTAAATCGCGGCGCGGCTCCGTTGTCGCAGAGGTCCGAACCCGAATCCGTGGGGAGATACCGACATGACCTTGGCGCTGGGCGACTACGGGGTGTGGAGCAGGGCGGGGCTCTGGGAGCGGGAGGGGGACGCCGCCGCCGAGCTGGAGGAACTCGGGTACGGCGCGCTGTGGCTCGGCGGGTCGCCCGGCGGCGACCTCGACGCCGTGACGGCCGTCCTGCGCACCACCCGCGCGCTGCCCGTCGCCACCGGCATCGTGAACGTCTGGTCCGAGCCCGCGGAGCGGCTGTCGGCCACCTTCCGGCGCATCGACGGCGAGCACCCCGGCCGGTTCCTGGTGGGCGTCGGCGCGAGCCACCCCGAGGCCGTCAGCCAGTACGAGAAGCCGTACGACAAGCTCGTGGGCTACCTCGACGAGCTGGACGTGCCCGTCGACCGCCGGGTCCTCGCCGCCCTCGGGCCGCGCGTCCTCAAGCTCGCCGCCGACCGCACGGCGGGCGCCCACCCGTACCTCGTGACGCCCGAGCACACCGCCACCGCCCGCGAACTCGTCGGGCCGGGCAAGCTCCTCGCGCCCGAGCAGCACGTCGTGCTGGAGACCGACCCGACCGCGGCCCGCGCGCTGGCCAGGCAGTCGATCGAGCTGTACCTCGGCCTGCGCAACTACACCGGCAACTGGCTGCGCCTCGGCTACACCGAGGACGACCTCGCCGGCGGCGGCAGCGACCGCCTGGTCGACGCGCTGGTCGCGTGGGGCTCGGTCGAGCAGGTCGTCACGAGGCTGCGCGCGCACCTCGACGCGGGTGCCGACCACGTCGCCGTGCAGCTGGTGACGGCGGACGGCGGCCACGACCGCGAGGGCTTCCGCGAACTGGCGGGCGCGCTCTTCTGACGGGAGATCCCGCGCAGGTCACCGGCAGTTTCGGCTTACTCCGATCGCCAAGTGGGCCCATGATCAACTGTATCGTTCGGGTGGGGTCGTAGGATGCCCCCTGATACGGCGTTCAGGGCACCTGAGGAGGACGACCGATGCCCATCGCAACCCCCGAGGTCTACGCCGAGATGATCAGTCGCGCGAAGGCGAACGAATTCGCCTACCCCGCGATCAACGTCACCTCGTCCGAGACGCTCAACGCGGCACTCCGCGGATTCGCCGAGGCTGAGAGCGACGGCATCATCCAGGTCTCGACCGGTGGTGCGGAGTTCGCGTCCGGCACCAAGGTCAAGGACATGGTCACCGGCGCTGTCGCACTGGCCGAGTTCGCCCACGTGGTCGCGGCGAAGTACCCCGTCAACATCGCGCTGCACACCGACCACTGCCCCAAGGACAAGCTGGACGGCTACGTCCGCCCCTTGGTCGCGATCAGCCAGGAGCGCGTCGCGCGCGGCGAGAACCCGCTGTTCCAGTCCCACATGTGGGACGGCTCCGCGGTGCCGCTCGACGAGAACCTGCAGATCGCGTCCGACCTGCTCCAGGAAGCCGTCAAGGCGAAGATCATCCTGGAGATCGAGGTCGGCGTCGTCGGCGGTGAGGAGGACGGCGTCGACAACGAGATCAACGACAAGCTCTACACGACCACCGAGGACTTCCTGAAGACGGTGGACGCGCTCGGAGCGGGCGACCGCGGGCACTACCTGCTGGCCGCCACGTTCGGCAACGTGCACGGCGTCTACAAGCCGGGCAACGTGAAGCTGCGCCCCGAGGTGCTCAAGCAGGGCCAGGACGCGGTCGCGGAGAAGCTCGGCCTCGCGGCGGGCTCCAAGCCGTTCGACCTCGTGTTCCACGGCGGCTCCGGCTCGCTGCTGGAGGAGATCCACGAGTCGCTCTCGTACGGCGTCGTGAAGATGAACATCGACACGGACACGCAGTACGCGTTCACCCGTCCGATCGTTCAGCACATGTTCACGAACTACGAGGGTGTGCTGAAGGTCGACGGCGAGGTCGGCAACAAGAAGGTGTACGACCCGCGCAGCTACCTGAAGGCGGCTGAGCAGGGCATGGGTGCGCGCATCGCGCAGGCGTGCGAGCACCTGAAGTCGTCCGGTCGCATGATCGCCGGCTGATCTGTTTTTTCGGGGACGCCCCTCGGAGCTCCGGCTCCGGGGGGCGTTGTCGTCTCCTCGGGTTCGACGTCCGACCGGATCGCCTGAGGTGGTCGGGTGTTCGGCCGACATGACCGGGGGACCCCTCGGGTGAGCCTTTGATCGGGACAAAGGGCAGCCACGAAAACCTGCCCGATCATCAATTCAAGGCAAGTCGGTCAACCAGCCACAGGGCCAGGTCCCCCACCTGCCCTTCTCGGCCCGACGAAGGGGCAGGTCGAGGGGCCCCAAGTCGAATCGACCACACCACCGCACCGGGACCCCCGCCACGCCCCAGCGAAGGCGTCAGGAAACCGCGGCCACCCTCCGCCGCGTCCAGAGGTCCACCCCCACCCAGCACGCCGCCAACACCGCGAACGTCACCGCGGCCGACGGGTACAGGATCGGCGGCGCCTCGACCCACTGCTGCTGCACCCAGATCCCCCCGTAGCCGATCCCGGTGACGGCCGCCGCCCCCAGCACCCCCGCCGAGAGCGCGGGCAGCGAGGCCGTGTGCGCGAGGTCCACGCACACCCCGACCAGCACCAGGAACAGCGGAACGGCCGAGGTCGGGAAGTCGACCCCCATCAACACCGGCCAGATCAGGCACCGGTACGCCACGTAGCCCCCGGCGACGGCGGTGGCCGCCCACCGCCTGCCGATCGTCCGGCGAGCCAGCACCAGCACCACCCCGGTGGACACCAGCCCCCACAACGGGTACACCCAGTCCGCGATCGGCAGCGCGAAGTTCAGCACCGCCGTCCGGTCCACCGGCCGCCCGATCTGGTCTGCGGCGAACTGGAGCAGGATCGGTTCGGCCTCCGGCTTCCCCGCGTCCCACGCGCCCAGCGCGATCACGCCGTACTCCTGGTGCTGGTTGGGGAACCAGGTGTTCTCCAGGAAGAACATCCACAGCGCCGCGAGCCCGAGCGTGCCCGCTCGGCCCCGCGGGTAGAACCGGAGCCAGCCGCGGATCGCGCCCGCGAGCATGATGCCGGTGCCGAGGTACAGCAGCGCGTGCGAGCCGCTCCACGACGTGATGTCCAGGCCGTTGACCCGGTGGTTGATCAGGTCGATCGGGAGCGCCACCAGGAAGACGCCGGTGCCCCACTGCATCAGGCGCAGCGCGATCCGGTCCGCGCCGTACCCGGTGAACGTGTGGAAGAGCGTCAGGCCGACCACGATCACCGTGCCGACGGTGTTGATCATGTGTGGTGGCGCGAGCTCGTCGCGCAGCCACTTGAAGTGCCAGGCGACGTCCCACGACGACCCGATCAGCTTCAGCAGCAGGCCGACCAGCCACAGCCGGTAGAGCGGCTGGGCGAGCGCCTGCGGGGTCTCGCGGCCGGGTTCGCCGCGCTCCCAGTACTGGTCGCGGAACTCCGCGACACGTCCCCTAACCCCCGTGTTCACCCCGACATGATGCGTCCCCGGTGTCCCGCGTGGAAGCGCGGTTTCCCCTGGTCTTTCCCACACGGTCCCCTAGGGGAACGCCCTGGCCTGCGCGAATGCCGATTCACGCGACCGGACGGACTATGGTCGTTGCTCCGTGCGGCCGTACCCGACGAGCCGCGGCGCTGAGAACGCGCTGAGAGTCGAGGAGATCAACATGGGTGTGAAGGTCGTCGCCGCCGTCCTCGTCTCGGCCCTGCTGCTGACGGCCGTGGCCGTGGTGGCGAGGGTCTTCCTGTCCTGACCGGGCCGGTGGGGCACGATTACCCCATGACCAACCTCCTCGGACCGGACCCGACCCTGCTGCCGGAGCGCCCGGAGGCGCAGGCCGCCTCAGACGGCGGCACCGATCCGGGCAAGATCGTCCGTGCCTACCCCGACTTCAGCGAGGCGTGGGCGCTGCTCGCGGAGCGCGCGCTCCAGGGCGGCGACCCGGTCGCCGCCTACGCCTACGCCCGCACCGGCTACCACCGCGGGCTCGACCAGCTGCGCCGCGCGGGCTGGAAGGGCTTCGGCCCGGTGCCGTGGAAGCACCGCCCGAACCAGGGCTTCCTCCGGGCGCTCGCCGCGCTGGCCCGTGCCGCCGACGAGATCGGCGAGACCGAGGAGTACGAGCGCTGCTCGAAGTTCCTCGCCGACAGCGACCCGCAGGCCCCCGCCGCACTCGGCCTGAGCTGATCGATGGGCGCGGTGCGGGCGGAGCTGGGGCGCAGGCTCCAGCGGTGGCGGCGCACCGCGCTGCCGATCCTCCAGGCGGCGCTGGCCGCCGGGCTGGCGTGGTTCGTGGCGACGACGCTGGTGGGCCACCCGCACCCGTTCTTCGCACCGATCGCGGCGGTCGTCTGCCTCGGCGTCTCGCTGGGGCAGCGGCCCCGCCGGGTGGCCGAACTGGTCGTCGGCGTCTCGGTCGGCGTCGGGGTCGGGGACGTGCTGATCTCGCAGATCGGCTCGGGCCCGTGGCAGATCGCGCTGGTCGTGGCGCTGGCGATGTCGGCGGCCGTGCTGCTCGACGGCGGCGCGGTGATCGCCCTCCAGTCCGGCTCGTCCGCTGTGCTGGTGGCGACGCTGCTGCCGCCCAGCACCAACGGCGGGCTCGACCGCATGGTGGACGCGCTGGTCGGCGGCGTCGTCGGACTGGCCGTCACGGCGCTGCTGCCCGCGAACCCGCTCACCATCGCCCACCGGCAGGGCAAGGTCGTGCTGGGCGAGCTGTCCACGGCCCTGCGCGGCATCGCGAGCGCGGTGGCCGAGCACGACTCCGTGAAGGCCGCGGGCGTGCTCGCGCAGCTGCGCGGCAGCCAGTCGGCCATCGAGGACTTCAAGGACGCGCTCGCGGCGGGCAAGGAGATCGCGACCATCGCGCCGATCCGCTGGCACCGCCGCAACGAGCTGGAGCACTACCGGGCCGCCGCCGTGCCGATCGACCTCGCGCTGCGCAACACCAGGGTGCTGGCGCGCCGGGCCCTGGCGGCGCTGAGGGACGGCGAGCGGACCCCGGACATCCTCCCCGACGTGCTGCGCCGCTACGCGGACGCCGTGGACCTCCTGAGGACCGAACTGGCCAGGGGTGAACGGCCGGAACTGGCCCGCGCGGCCGTGCGGGACGCGGCGAGCACCGCGACCACGAACGAGCTGGGCGGCGACGGGTTCTCCACCAGGGTCGTGCTGGCCCAGATCCGCTCGGTCGCCGTCGACCTGCTCCAGGCCACCGGCCTGGCGCGCGGGGAGGCGGTCGAAGCCCTGCCGCCGCTCACCCGCAAGCGGTGAGCGGCGGCAGCGCCCTCGTCAGCCCTCCGGCCGGTTCAGCACGCCCACCAGCAGCTCGTGCACGGCTGAGAGGTCTTCCGGGTCCTTGAGGGCGCAGTGGCCGCCGGTGAGGGCGTACCACTCGTCAGCGCCCTCGTAGCGCACCTCGGTGCGCACCGTCGACCCGTCCTCGGCCAGCACGGTCCGCAGTTCGAGCTCTCCGGTGATCACGCCGACGTCGTCGGTCATGATCCCGCCGGGGCCCGCGACGAACGGTGACGAGTATTCGGCCATCAGCACCTTCCGAGCATGTCCTGCAACGCGGTCTTCTCCGAGGTGTTCACGGTAAGGGCCCACTTGTGCTTCGTGCGCGTCCACATCTTGGCGTAGGTGCACCAGTACGACGTCAGCGGCGGCTTCCAGGTGGCGGGCGTCTGGTCGCCCTTCGCCTGGTTCACGTTGTCCGTCACCGCGATCAGCTGCGGCCCGCTGAGGTCGTTCGCGAACTGCTGCCGCTTGGCCGTGGTCCAGTTCCGCGCACCGGACCGCCACGCGGCGGCCAGGGGCACCACGTGGTCGATGTCCACGTCGGACGCCGCGGTCCAGGTGGCGCCGTCGTAGGGGGAGTACCAGCGGCCCGACGTGGCGGCGCAGCTGGAGTCGACCACGACGTTCGTGCCGTCGCGCTTGAGCACGGTCTCGCGGGTGTTGCAGGAACCGGAAACCGTGCTCCAGTGCGGGAAGAGGTCCCGCGAATAGCCCGTCATCGGCCCGTCGGCCGCGACGGACAGCGCCGCCAGTTCCGCTTTCGCGGTGGCGGTGCTGGGAATGCTCGGTGGTGTCGCGCTCGCCGCGGGAACGAGTCCCAGGGTGAGCGCGGCGGTAGTCAGCAATGACAGGGCCGCCACTCGGACGGCATTGTTGACCGTTGACATGATTCCGACCTTCCGCTGGGGAAATCGGAATTACTGTCGGATAATCAGACGGCCATAACAATGCTTTCGAGTGACACTCGAACGAATTACTTCGGTACTTACAACCCGCGCACCAGCCGCAGGTCCTCCGTGTGGCGGTACCAGGTCCACTTGTTCATCTGGCGGGGGTGCGCGAACCCGTCGGACGTCACCGAGGTCGGCAGGCACCCGAGTTGGAACGCCCGCCCGGCGGTCTCCTTCACCTTCTTGCCCAGCAGCCGCTTGTGGACCACCCGCACCACGAGCCCCGCGCCGCCGTCCGGGTCGGGCGTGACCTCCAGCCGCGTCGCCTGGCCGCGCAGCACGTTGTCGTCGTCGCAGTAGCCGACGCCGCGCACCGGGCTGATCACGCCGAGCCCGACGAGCACGCCGCCCGCGTCGTCGCGCAGGAACGGCACCTTGTCCGGGTCGCCGCGCAGCGCGAGGTCGAGAGCGCGCGCGGTGTCGGTCGGCAGGCCCCACAGCTCGGCCACCGCGGAGTCGGGCGACGACGGCACGTAGGCCAGTTCGACGTCCGCGACACGCTCGGACCGCAACAGCCGCAGGACGACCGCGTTGAGGTCCGCGTCGGTCCCGGCGACGACGAGACGCTGATCACCCAAATCGGACACGACGGCGTCGACATGCGCTTTTCCCGGTCGCGGGGGCACGGCGAGCACCTCGACGTCGTCACGCTCGGTGATCAATGGCGACTCTTTGTCGAGGCTGTCGTTTCCGCAGGCCAGCACGATTCCGCGCACCATCAGCTCCTGGTCTACCCTCATGCACCGGCATTGCCCTTCCCAGTCCTAACCCTTGGAGTTTCACATGCCGGCCGTCGTGCTGATCGGTGCCCAGTGGGGCGATGAGGGCAAGGGCAAGGCAACGGACCTGCTCGGAGAGCGCGTCCAGTGGGTCGTCCGCTACCAGGGCGGCAACAACGCGGGTCACACCGTGGTGCTCCCGAACGGCCAGAACTTCGCCCTGCACCTCATCCCCTCGGGCATCTTGACCCCCGGAGTGATGAACGTCATCGGCAACGGTGTCGTCGTCGACCCCGGCGTCCTGCTCGCGGAGCTCGGCGGACTGGAGGCGAAGGGCGTCGACACCGACCGCCTGCTGCTCTCCGCCGACGCGCACCTGATCATGCCGTACCACGTGGCCATCGATAAGGTCACCGAGCGGTACCTCGGCAAGGCCAAGATCGGGACGACCGGCCGGGGCATCGGCCCCTGCTACCAGGACAAGCTCGCGCGGGTCGGCGTGCGCGTGCAGGACCTGCTGGACGAGAAGATCCTGCGCCAGAAGGTCGAAGCCGCCCTGGACATCAAGAACCAGATGCTGGTCAAGGTCTACAACCGCAAGGGGCTGGAGGTCGACCAGGTCGTCGACACCGTCCTGGAGCACGGCTCCAAGTTCGCCGGTCGGATCGCCGACACGCGGCTGCTGCTGAACCAGGCCCTGGAGCGCGGCGAGACGGTCCTCCTCGAAGGGTCGCAGGGGACGCTGCTGGACGTCGACCACGGCACCTACCCGTTCGTCACGTCGAGCAACCCGACCTCCGGCGGGGCCTGCGCCGGGTCCGGCATCGGGCCCACCCGCATCACCACGGTCATCGGGATCCTCAAGGCCTACACGACCCGCGTCGGGTCCGGGCCGTTCCCGACCGAGCTGAACGACGACATGGGCGAGTACCTGCGGAAGACCGGCGGCGAGGTCGGTGTGACCACCGGGCGGAACCGCCGCACCGGGTGGTTCGACGCGGTCATCGCGCGGTACGCGGCTCGGGTCAACGGGATCACCGACTACTTCCTCACGAAGCTGGACGTGCTGTCCAGCCTGGAGAAGGTGCCGGTGTGCGTGGCCTACGAGATCGACGGCACGCGGGTGGACGAGATGCCGATGTCGCAGACGGACGTGCACCACGCCGTTCCCGTGTACGAGGAGCTGCCGGGGTGGTTCGAGGACATCAGCGGGTGTCGGAGCTTCGAGGAGCTTCCCGCGAACGCGCGGGCGTACGTGGAGTACCTGGAGCAGATCTCCGGGGCTCGGATGTCGGCGATCGGTGTTGGCCCCGGGCGGGATCAGACGATTGTTCGGCACGACATGCTCGGGTAGTTGCCGGCCGGCCCTGGGGGGTTCCCCAGGGCCGGTTTGGCTTTTCCGGGGAATCGTGGGGATCGCGTGCCGGTCCCGGCGTGGTGTGGCCGATGTGACTCGGGCCTCCTGGATTTGCCCCTTTGATCGGCCCTGTCTCGCTGTTGGGCGTGGGCTCTCAGCGGCTTGGGTGGGATGGGCAGCGTGCTGCCACCGCTTCCCGTTTCCCGTTTCCCGTTTCGTCGGCCCCCGGTTCTCGGCTTCCGGTTTCGTCGGCCCCGGTTCGCGGCTTCTCCGGCCCCCGGCCCCGGCCCCCGGTTCTCGGCTTCCGGCTTTCGGATTCCCGGCTCCTCCCGTTTTCCGCTTCCCCTTGCCGACGCCTGCCTCCTCCCCCCTCCCGCCCCCGGAATGCTCGTAGTCCGAGCTATATCACTCTTCGGGACGGGTGTGTTCATGCGTTGACATTGTGTTGCCCTGCACCAAAACTCGGGGTCATGAGTGGGCGCGAGGTTCTGGTTGCTCGCCTGCACGTCGATCTTCGGCGGCAGGCCAGCGCTATCTGTTGAGCGTGCTGATCACCGCGTTGTCCTTCGGGCGTTGAGGCCCGTCCCCCTTTTGGTCACCGCTGGGAGAAATCGTGTCGATTTCCGCCGCGGGTGTACTCGCGCGCCCTGATGACGACAAAGGCCTGGTGCGCTCCACCCCGAGAACGCGAAAGCGTCGCCTGCCCGATCTTCGCCGATGGATCAGTCCGATAGCGCTCGTCGTGGTCTGGCAGGTCGCCAGCGCGGGCGGTGTGCTGCCGCCCGACAAGCTCGCTTCGCCGTTGACCGTGTTCGACTCCGCTGTCGGGCTGGTCGCCGACGGCCAGCTCGGCAGTGCCTTCCTCGTGTCCATGAGCCGGGTGCTGGGTGGGTTCGCGATCGGCGCGGCCGTCGGTGTCGTGCTCGGCCTGCTGTCCGGGCTGTCCCGGTGGGGTGAGCGGATCTTCGACCCGCCGGTGCAGATGTTGCGCACGTTGCCCCACCTGGGGCTGATCCCGTTGTTCATCCTGTGGTTCGGCATCGGTGAGCAGCCGAAGCTGGCGCTGGTCGCGGCGGGTGTCGCGTTCCCGCTCTACCTCAACCTGCACGCGGGCATCCGGCAGACCGACCCCGGACTGCTGGAGGCCAGCCGTGTCCTCGGCTACACCGGTCTCGAACGGGTGCTGCACGTGGTGCTCCCGTCGGCGTTGCCGCAAACGCTGGTGGGACTGCGGATCTCGCTCGGGGCGGCCTGGTTGTCGTTGATCGTGGCCGAGCAGGTCAACGCCGACGCGGGCATCGGTTACCTGATCAACAACGCGCGGGAGTTCCTGCGCACCGACGTGGTCGTGGTCGGCCTGCTCGTCTACGCCCTGCTCGGACTGGCGACCGACGCGCTGGTGCGCGCACTGGAGAGGAGGGTGCTCCGGTGGCAAGCGCGGTGAGCGTTCGGGGCCTGGTCAAGGCGTTCGGTGAACGCCGGGTGCTGGACCGGGTCGACCTGGACATCGCGCCCGGCGAGTTCGTGGCGCTGCTGGGGCGCAGCGGGTCGGGGAAGTCGACGCTGCTGCGCATCCTGGCGGGCCTGGACACCGACGTCGACGGCGCGTTCGAGGTGCCCGGCACGGTGTCCGTGGCGTTCCAGCAGCCCCGGCTGCTGCCGTGGCGGCGGGTGTGGCGCAACGTGTCCCTCGGCCTGCGAGGGGTGGACGGTCGGGCCGTGGCCGAGAAGGCGTTGGGCGAGGTCCGGTTGGCCGACCACGCCGACGCGTGGCCGCTGACGCTGTCGGGCGGTGAGGCCCAGCGGGTGTCGCTGGCCCGCGCGCTGGTCCGCGAGCCGGACGTGCTGCTGCTGGACGAGCCGTTCGGGGCGCTGGACGCGTTGACCAGGCTCGCGATGCACCACCTCGTGGACCAGTTGTGGCGCGAGCACCGGCCCGCGGTGCTGCTCGTGACCCACGACGTGGACGAGGCGCTGCTGCTGGCCGACCGGATCCTCGTGCTCGACGAGGGCCGGATCGTGGCCGAGCACCACGTCCGCCTCACCAGGCCGCGCCGTCGTGCGTCCTTCGTAGACCTTCGAACCAGGGTGCTGGCCGATTTGGGAGTCGATGATGTCGAAGCCGCGTAGGAACCTGCTGGTCGGTGCGCTCACGGCGGTGCTGCTGGCGGCGTGCGGGACGCAGGCCACCACGTCGAGCACCGTGCCCGCCCCGGTCGGCCCCGAGGAGCTGGCGAAGGTGGTGCTGAAGGTCGGCGACCAGAAGGGCGGGGCGAAGTCGCTGCTCACGGCCGCGAACCTGCTCGCCGACGCGCCCTACGAGATCGAGTGGGCGACGTTCACCTCCGGGCCGCCGCTGCTGGAGGCCGCGTCCGCCGGGGCGATCGACATCGGCGCGGTCGGCAACACGCCGCCGATCTTCGCCGCCGCCGCGAACGCGAAGATCGCCGCGGTGTCGGTGATCAAGGGCGACGTGAGCAGCGACGCGTTCCTCGTGCCCGGCGACTCGCCGATCAAAGACGTCGCCGAGCTCAAGGGCAAGAACGTCGCCGTCGCCAAGGGCAGTTCCGCGCACGGGCAGGTGCTGCTGACGCTGCGCGGGGCAGGTCTGTCCACGAAGGACGTCAACCTGAACTTCCTCCAGCCGTCGGACGCCTACGCCGCGTTCACGCAGAAGCGGGTCGACGCGTGGGCCGTGTGGGACCCCTACACCGCGCAGGCGCAGCAGGAGGCGGGCGCTCGGGTGATCGCCGACGGCACCGGAACGGCCAACGGCTACGGGTTCCAGGTCGCGGGCACCGCGGCGCTCGGCGACGCGGGCAAGAACGCGGCGATCAAGGACTACGTGGTCCGCTACGCGAAGGCCAGGCTGTGGGCCGACTCGCACCGCGAGGAGTGGGCGACGGCGTGGGCCGCGGAGACCGGGCTGAAGATCGAGGTCGCGCGGGCCGCGGTCGACCGCGCGGGCGACCTGCCCGTCGCCCTGGACGACGCGGTCGTGAAGTCCGAGCAGGACCTGGCGGACGCGTTCACCGAGGACAGGACACTGCCCGGCAAGGTGGACTTCGCGAAGTTCGTCGACCGCCGGTTCGAAGCCGACCTGAAAGCCGCCAGCGGAGGCAACTCATGAGCGTGACACTGCACTGGTTCCTGCCGACCTCCGGTGACGGGCGGACGATCGTCGAGCGGTTCCACGCGAACCGCACCCAGGGCGCGCCCGCGCGGCGGGAGGCCGACATCGACTACCTGGCGCAGGTCGCCCGCGCCGCCGAGGCGAACGGCTTCGTCGGCGTGCTCACGCCGACCGGCACGTGGTGCGAGGACGCGTGGCTGACGACCGCCGCGCTCATCGCCGAGACGAAGACCCTGAAGTTCCTGGTGGCGTTCCGGCCCGGCGTCGTCTCGCCGACGCTGGCCGCGCAGATGGCGTCGACCTACCAGCGGATCTCCGGGGGGCGGCTGCTGCTCAACGTCGTGACCGGCGGCGACGCGGTCGAGCAGCAGCGGTTCGGCGACTGGCACGACCACGACCAGCGCTACGCGCGCACCGACGAGTTCCTGCACGTCGTGCGCGGCGCGTGGACCGGGCAGCCGTTCGACTTCTCCGGCGAGCACTACCGGGTGGCGGGCGCGACCGTGCTGGCACCGCCGAACCCGACGCCGCGGATCTACTTCGGCGGCTCGTCCGAGGCCGCCCTCCCGGTCGCGGCCCGGCACGCCGACGTGTACCTGACGTGGGGCGAGCCGCCCGCCGCGGTGGCCGAGAAGATCGGCCGCGTGCGGGCACTGGCACAGGCGCGGGGACGGACGGTCCGGTTCGGCGTCCGGTTGCACACGATCAGCCGCGACACGTCCGCGGAGGCGTGGCTGGAGGCGGCGAAGCTGCTGGACGCGCTCGACCCCGAGCAGGTGCGGAAGGCCCAGTCGCAGCTCGGTGCGAGCCAGTCCGTCGGCCAGCAGCGGATGGTCGCGCTGCACGGCGGCGACCTCAGCGCGGGCGTGCGCGGACTGGAGGTCCACCCCGGCCTGTGGGCGGGCATCGGACTCGTGCGCGGAGGTGCGGGCACGGCGCTGGTCGGCAGCCACAGCGAGGTCGCGGACCTGATCGAGGAGTACCACGCGATCGGGGTCGAGGAGTTCGTGCTGTCGGGCTACCCGCACCTGGAGGAGGCGTACTGGTTCGGCGAAGGCGTCCGGCCGGAGTTGGCCGCCCGCGGTCTCCTGGCAGGGCAGGAGGAGCTGGTCACCGCCGGATGAGGGAGAGGTGGCCTCCCCCGCCGCCGCGGGGGAGGCCACCGGCCTTCAGGTCATCCGCGGACGGCGGCGCGCGCCTCCACGGCGGTGTCGGAGTTGTCGCTGAAGAGGCCGTCGATGCCCGTGGCGAAGAACGCCGAGTACTCGTCGAACGCGCGGCCGTACGCCGCCGGGTCGGTCGAGGAGCGGAAGTCGGCGGGCAGGAACGTGTTCTCGTTGCGGAAGGTGAACGGGTGCACGAGCAGGTCCACCGCGTGCGCGTCCCGGACGAGGCTCGTCGGCGCGAGCAGGAAGCCCGCCGCGTCGCGCGGGATGATCCGGTCCTTCGAGGGGCCGATGCCGTCGGCGTAGGACGCGACCTCCTCCAGCCCCGCAGGCTTCACCAGGTCGTCGTAGGTGCGCCGGTCGCCCGCCCTGGTGAAGTCGTAGGGGGCGCCGGTCGCGTTGACCAGCTGCACGATCGGCACGCGCAGCGACCTGTTCAGCGTCTTGAGGTTCGCCACCTCGAACGACTGCACGAACACCTTGGCGTCCCGCCGGTTCAGGCCGTTGCGGTTGAGCGCCTCCACCAGCTTCGGCTCCAGCGCGAGCCCGATGTCCTGGAAGTAGGTGGGGTGCTTGGTCTCCGGGTAGATGCCGACGTCCCGCCGCAGCTCCTTGGACAGCCGCCGCTGGAGGTCGACCACCTCCTGGAAGGTGGCGATCTCGTACCGGCCGTCGTAGAGGGTGTTGCGCGGCCTGGTCTGCGGGATGCGCTCCTCCGCGCGCAGCGTCTTCAGCTCGGCGAGGGTGAAGTCCTCGGTGAACCAGCCGGTCAGCGCCACGCCGTCGATGGTCTTCGTCGTCTTGCGCGCGGCGAACTCCGGGCGGTCGGCGACGTCCGTCGTCCCGCCGATCTCGTTCTCGTGCCTGGTCACGAGCTTGCCGTCCTTGGTGGAGACCAGGTCCGGCTCGAAGTAGTCCGCGCCCATCCGCACGGCCAGCTCGTAGGACGCCAGCGTGTGCTCGGGCCGGTAGCCCGACGCGCCGCGGTGCCCGATCACCAGCGGGCCGCTCGGCCGCGACCACTGCTCGGCGCGCTGGTCGGCTTCCTGCGGGGCGGCGGACGCGGTGGGCAGCACCGCGATCCCGACGAGTGCGAGGGCGGTGAGCACCGCCCCGGCCAAAACGGAACGCGCCATGGTCGTGGACCTCCTGGTGCCGGAACGGGACGGCCGGAGCCTCGTTGCCCGCGGCGTCGTCCCGACCACCGTAGGAGGAACCGGTGGCCACGTCGTGGTGAACAGCGGGAACCGGTCCCGCGGCGGTGCGGCTCCCCCCGGACGCGGCTCGCGCGGCACCCGGAGCGGGTCAGGCTGTTGCTGTGAGCGCGGTCACGGGTACGGTCATGCCCTGCTGATCGACATCGGGGGTGTCCATGGCCGGTCCCGTCGAGCGCGTCAGCTCGTCACCGGACGAGCGCCCCGACGTCGCCGAACTGGTCGCCGAGCACGACGAGGAGCGGCCGTCGCGCAGGCTGGGCACGCGCTGGGAGCTGGGCGTGTGGATCGCCGCCCTGGTCGTGGCGCTGCTGGTGCTCAAGCAGGTGTTCGACCCGTTCAGCAAGGGCAACCAGTACTACCTGGTGGTGTTCCTCGGCCTGACGCTGCCGCTGGTGTTCCTGAGCTACCGGCCGTGGCGCTCGGCCCCCGACGACCCCGGCCCGCTGGACTGGGTGCTCGCGCTGGTCGCGCTCGTGGTCGGCCTCTACCCGGTGCTCGGCGGCTACGACGCGTTCCTGGACCGCCAGGGCCAGCTCTCGACGCTGGACGTCGTCGCGGGCGCGCTGCTGCTGCTGCTCGTGCTGGAGGCGTGC
This sequence comes from Umezawaea sp., assembly GCF_057122925.1. NCBI lineage: Bacteria > Bacillati > Actinomycetota > Actinomycetes > Pseudonocardiales > Pseudonocardiaceae > Umezawaea > Umezawaea sp. The sequence goes on from NZ_DBNGPQ010000124.1 coordinate 73,096, forward strand.
AGGCGCACCACCGGCCTGGTGCTGCCCGCCGTCTGCCTGGTGTTCCTCGCCTACGCCTACTACGGCGGCTTCCTGCCGCAGGGCTGGTCGGTCGCCCACGCGGGCATCGACTTCAGCCAGATCGTCAACGCGCTCTACAACGACGCCAGCGGCTTCTTCGGCACCCCGCTGGACGTCGCCGCGACCTACATCGTGCTGTTCACGATCTACGGCGCCGTCCTGGAGTCCTCCGGAGCGGGCAAGTTCTTCGTCGACATCAGCTTCGCCGCGTTCCGCAGGTCGCGCACCGCGCCCGGCCGCACCGCCGCGCTGTCCGGGTTCCTGCTCGGCACGGTCTCCGGCTCGGGCACGGCCACCACCGTCAGCCTCGGCGCGGTGACGTGGCCGATGCTGCGCAAGGCCGGGTACCCCCGCGAGAACGCGGGCGGGCTGCTGGCCGCCTCCGGCATCGGCGCGATCCTGTCGCCGCCGACCCTCGGCGCGGCGGCGTTCATCATCGCCGAGTACCTCCAGACGTCGTACCTGGACGTCCTGCTGTGGGCGATGGTGCCGACGCTGCTGTACTACCTGGGCATCGTGCTCGCCGTGGAGGCCGACGCCCGCCGGTTCGGCGCGAAACCGGTCGCCGTCGACTCGCCGAGCGCGTGGAGGCTGCTGCTGCGCGGCGGCTACCACTTCCTGTCGCTCGGCGTCATCGTGCTGTTCCTGGCGCTGGACATCCCGCCGTTCGCCGCCGTCGTCTACGCCAGCGGCGTCGCCGCGCTGTTCGCGCTGATCAGCCGCTGGCGGTCGCGCGAGGACGGGTGGCTCCTGGCGTGGGTGCGCTCCGTCGCCGACTCGCTGGCGACCGGCGTGCGCGGCGCGCTGCCGGTGATCGCGGTCTGCGCGGCGGCCGGGATCATCACGTCCACCATCACCAAGACCGGCCTCGGCCAGGTGCTCGCCTCGGCACTGGTCGACGCGGCCCGCTCGGTGTCGTCGAACCCCACCGTCGTGCTGGCGCTGACCGTCGTGTTCGCGGCCGTCGCCGTCGGCGTGCTCGGCCTCGCGGTGCCCGTGACGGCGTCGTTCATCATCTCGTGGGTCGTGATCGGGCCCGCGCTCGCCGACCTCGGCGTCGCCGCGCCGGAACGCGCGATGTTCATCTTCTACTACGCCGTGCTGTCCGAGGTGACACCGCCGACGGCGCTCGCCGCGGTGGCCGCCGCCGCGATCACCGGCGGCGCGGTGGTGAAGACCATGTGGCAGACGTGGAAGTACACGCTGCCCGCGTTCCTCGTGCCCCTCGCGTTCGTGCTGACCGACAACGGCTCCGCCCTGCTGCTCCAGCGCTCCTGGCTGGACGGGCTGTGGGTGACCGCCGTGTCGGCGCTCGGCGTCGCCGCGCTCGCGGTCGTCACCGGCGGCTGGCTCATCAGCCGCGCGGGCCTGCCGGAGCGGCTGCTCTGCGTGCCCGCGGCGCTGCTCTTGCTCTACCTTCAGCCGATCACCGTCGCCGTCGGGACCGGTTTCCTGGCTGTCGCGGTGGTCGTGCACCTCGTGTTGCGGAAGGGGAGGACCCAGGATGCGTAGCTGGATGCTCAAGGTCGCCGTCGGGACGATCGCGGTCGGACTGGTCGCCGCGGGCTGCGGCGGCAAGCGGGACGCCATTCCCTCCGCCGCCTCCGGGGGGTCGTGCGAGGCGGCCGAGGGTCGCATCACCATCGCGACCGGCAACGCGGGCGGCGTGTACTTCGTCGTCGGCGGCGGGCTGGCGCAGGTGATCAGCGCCAACACGAAGCTCAAGGCCACCGCCGCCGAGACCGGCGCGTCCGTGCAGAACATCCAGCAGCTCGTCGCGGGCGACTACGACGTGGCGTTCTCGTTGGCCGACACCGCGGCGGACGCCGTGAACGGCAAGGACGCGTTCGACGGGAAGCCGCAGAAGATCCAGGCGCTGACCCGGCTCTACCCGAACTACACGCAGGTGCTCGTGCGCACCGACAGCGGCATCAACAGCATCGCCGACATGCGCGGCAAGCGGATCTCCACCGGCTCGCCCAAGTCCGGCACCGAGGTGATCGCCAACCGGCTGCTGACCGCGGCGGGCCTCGACCCGGCGGTCGACGTGCAGGCGCAGCGGCTCGACCTCACCAAGACCGCCGACGGCATGAAGGACGGCAGCGTCGACGGCCTCGTCTGGTCCGGCGGGCTGCCCACCGCCCAGATGACGGACATCACGACGTCGTTGAAGGACAAGGTGAAGCTGATCGACATCAGCGGCCAGCTCGACGCGCTGAAGAAGATCAACCCGGTCTACGACGTCGCCCCGATCCCCGCCGCCACCTACGGCATGGCGGCCGACGTGAAGACCATCGTCGTGCCCAACGTGCTGCTCGTCCGCGAGGACTTCCCGGCAGCCAACGCGTGCGCCCTCACGACACTGCTCTACGACAAGAAGGCCGACCTGGAGAAGGTCCACCCGGCCGCCAAGGACATCGCGAAGGACAGGGCCGCCGAGACCTCGCCGGTGCCCCTGCACCCCGGCTCGAAGCAGGCACTGGAGGGGTAGCCCGGTTAGTCAACTACGCTGCTCCATCGTGCGTGTCCTGGTCATCGGGTCTGGCGCCCGTGAACATGCCCTTGTCCTCGCTCTGGCGAAGGACCCCGAGGTGATCGCGCTTGCCTGCGCACCGGCGAATGCCGGGATAGCGGGGCTGGCCGAGGTCTACGGGGTCGACGTCGGCGACGCCGGGGCCGTAGCCGCCCTGGCCAAGGAGTGGAACGCCGACCTCGTCGTGGTCGGCCCCGAACAGCCCCTCGTGGCGGGCGCGGCCGATGCCGTGCGCGCGGCGGGCGTACCGTGCTTCGGCCCGTCGAAGGACGCGGCCCGCATCGAGGGCTCCAAGGCGTTCGCGAAGGACGTGATGAACGCCGCGGGCGTTCCCACGGCCACGAGCGAGGTCGTCGACACCTCCGCCCGCCTCGACTCGGCGCTGAACCGGTTCGGCCCGCGCTGGGTCGTGAAGGACGACGGCCTGGCCGCGGGCAAGGGCGTCGTCGTCACCAGCGACCGCGCCGTGGCCCGCGCCCACGCCATGACCCTGCTCGAAGGCGGCCACCCCGTCCTCCTGGAATCCTTCCTGGACGGTCCCGAGGTCTCCCTCTTCTGCCTCACCGACGGCACCACCGTCGTCCCCCTGCTGCCCGCGCAGGACTTCAAGCGCGTGGGCGACGGCGACGCGGGCCCCAACACCGGCGGCATGGGCGCCTACGCGCCCCTCCCGTGGGCGGGCCCCGACCTCGTCGACACCATCGTGTCCACCTGCGTCCAGCCCGTCGTCGACGAGCTCCGCGCCAGGGGCAACCCCTTCACCGGCCTCCTCTACGCGGGCCTCGCCATGACCTCCACCGGCCCCCAGGTCATCGAGTTCAACTGCCGCTTCGGCGACCCCGAGACCCAGTCGGTCGTCTCACTGCTCCGCACCCCCCTCGCAGGCCTCTTCCTGGCCGCCGCGAAGGGCGAGCTGGCCGCCCACCCGGCCCTGGAGTGGGCCGACGGCTACGCCGTCACGGTCGTCATCGCGGCCGAGGGCTACCCCGGCAGGCCCCGCACCGGCGACGTCATCGGCGGCGCCGAGGCCGAGGGCGTCCTGCACGCGGGCACCCGCCGCCGCGAGGACGGCGCGGTCGTCTCCACGGGCGGCCGGGTCCTCTCCGTGGTCGGCACCGGCGCCTCGCTGGCCGACGCCCGCACCGACGCGTACACCCGCGTGGCTGGCGTGCACCTGACCGGCTCCCACCACCGCACCGACATCGCCCTGAAGGCCGCGAACGGCGAGATCGAAACCCCCTGACCCCGTCGCCGGTGGGTGGCGGACGACACGGGGTTCCGTGGAACCGCCCGTGGCCGGGGTTCGTCCAACCACAGGTGCGTCTCACGCCGGCGTTGGTAGCCTGCGAAACGAGACCGGACCGTCACCGACCGTACGGGGGTAGGACGACGTGGCACAGGAGAAC